>DASWYH010000735.1:0-3822 GCA_036405095.1 Gemmata sp.
GATCGAGTCCACGGTGGGCGCGGGAACGACGTTCTTTTTCACCCTCGACGGGTAGGGGCAAGCTGTGGCGAACAATCGTGCCGTGCTGCTGGTCGAAGACAGCGACGCCGACAGCGAGGCGACCGTGCGAGCCCTCGGCAAGTGCCCGGTCCCGCCCCTGGTCCACCGGTGCGTGGACGGGGACGAAGCCCTGGCCTTCCTCCGCGCGCTCGGCCGCACCCGCGACCCCGACCGGTGGGCCGCCCCGGCCGTGGTCCTGCTCGACCTGAACCTGCCGGGCACGGACGGGCGGGAGGTGCTGGAGCAGATCAAGGCCGACGACGCCTTGAAGCACATCCCGGTGGTGATCATGACCACCTCGTCTGCCGATGCGGACGTACGCTTCTGCTACCGCCACGGGGCGAGCGGGTACATGCTCAAACCGGTGGACCTCGCCAAGTTCGCCACCAGCGTACAGCAGTTCGTCGCCTACTGGTTCGAGGCCGTGGAGCTGGCCCCCTCACCGCCGGGGGGGTGACCGTTGCCGCGCTCGGCCCTCACGAAACCCGGCCAAGCCCAACGCGGACGCTCAAGGTCAACGGAACAAAGGCTCGGGCGCCCCGCCTTCGGGCCGCCCGAGGTCCGGCGGGGGCTACTTCTTGGGCTGGCAGTACGACAGCGCCAGCAGGACGTACCCGGTGTCGAGGTTGGCGTCGCTCTCCATCCAGTTGGGGGCGTCGTTCTTCCAGCTCCCGTCTTCCTTCTGGCGCTTGACGATTGCCGCCAGGAGGTCGGCGCGCCAGTTGTGCTTCACGCCCTTCGCATCGGTGAACTCGTCGCCCCCGAGGGCGTCCATCGTCTTCGCGAACGTGTGGTAGTAGTAGTACAGGCCGCGCTGGCTGTTCGCTTCCGGCATGCCCGGGTTCGCGTCCAGGGTGTAGTGGGTGCCGATCCACTCCAGGGCCTTCTTCAGGCGCGGGTCGTCCTTCGCGAGCCCGCAGTAGATCATGCTCTTCACGCCCGCGTAGGTCATCGACCCGTACCCGCCCATGTCGGTCTTCCGGCCCTCGCCGTCGGTGCGCCGGTTCTCGCCCCCGTTGGCCCCGGTGTAGATGAAGCTCCCGTCGTTGTTCTTGGCCGCCCACGGGGCCTTGTTGTGCTCGCTCTCGAAGTTCTGGCACCGGCTCACGAACACCAGCGCCTTCTTGAACGCCGGGTCGTCCTGCGGCACCCCGGCGGTCTTGAGCGCTTCGAGGAAGAACGCGGTGTTGGAGAGGTCCGGGCGGGACTTGTCGCCGGCGTACCCCGCGCCCCCGTAGTAGTCGCTGTCGCCCTTCTTCCCGCGGGCCTCGTCCCACTGGTACTCCTTCAGGTACTTCGCCGCGTTGCCGATGGCCTTCTTGTACTTGTCGCCCTTGTTGGCCGCGTTGAGTGCCTGAATGTTGATGGACGTGGTGTAGTTGATGAGCCCGGCCTTGGAGTCGTTCCCGGCGATGTGCCCGGACTTCTCGTTGATCAGGCTCTCGATGAACTTCACGCCCTTGGCGACCGGTTCGTCTTCGGGTTTGGAGCCGGTGCGGATCAGGCCCGTGACCACGATCCCGGTGACGCCGCGGTTCTGCGGTTCGGGGGACCAGCTTCCGTTCTCGTTCTGCGACTTCTTCAGGTACGCGGTGGCCTTATCAACGGTCGCCTGCCACGGGTCGTTCTTGGGTTGCGCGACCGAAGGGGAGGGCACCAGCGCCGCCGCGGTGGCGAGCCCGAAGACGAGGGCGAGGGAACGCAACTTCATGAGTGAGAACTCCGTGGTGATGGGTTTACGCCCATCCTATGGAGCAAATTCGGAGCCTGACGTGAAAAGCGGGTGTTGTGTGGGGGAACGGTGCCGCGGGTGGTCAGCAGGTGCCCGCGTGTGGTTCATGTGTGACCGCGCGGCGTTTTTTTGGGGGCAGGGGCGCGGAGACGACCGCAGCCCGGAACCCGTGGTTCGTTTCACCGGGTTCCGGGCTGCGGGGGCGCGGGTGTGCCGCGGTCAGTGGGGCTGCGATGTCTGGGCCGCGGTACTCACTTCTTGGCTTTGATGTCGTAGCAGTACAGCACGGTCTGGTCGCGGATCAGGAGCTTCCCGTTCGCGATGACCGGGTGCGGCCAGCTCTGCGGGTACGACCGCTGGTCCGCGGCCGGCAGCTTGAACGACGACACCACCTTCAGCTCCTCCGGCGACGGCTCCATCAGGACCATGACGCCGTTCTGGTAGCGGAAGTAGAGCCGCCCGTCGGCGGCGAGCACCGCGGCCGACCCCTGACCGCCGGCGGGCGGCTTTTCCGGTCCCCACTTGATTTGGCCCGTCTTGAGCTCGACGCACACCGGGTTGCCCTGGTTCTGGTCGTGGCCGAAGTAGATGTAGTCGCCGACCAGCACCATCCCGCCGTGGTGGTTGTTGAGTTGCGGCTTCCGGTACGCCTTCACTTCCTTGACCTCGAACTCGCCTTTGCCCTTGGGGACGATCTGGAGCAGCGCCGAGCCGCCGCCGTAGCTCGTGGACACCCACACGAGGTCGCCCTTCACGATCGGGATCGGGATCTGCGCGACGCCGCCGGTCGCGGGCGTGCCCTTGTACTGCCACAGCAGCTTCCCGGTGTCGGCGTTTACCGCGACGAGGCCGCTCGCGTTGCCCAGTTCGGCGACGTAAGCGGGCGTCCCGGCGAAGCTCGCTTTGATCGGCGACGAGTACCCGTTCCCGCCGCCGACCTTGCCCACGTCGGCCTTCCACACGGTTTCGCCGGTGTCGGCGTTCAGCGCGACCACCGCGGCGCCGGTCCCGCCCGGGGCACAGATGATCTTGTCGCCGTCGGCGAGGACCGAGTCGCTGTACCCCCAGGTGACGCCGCCGCGGCCCGCCGGCGGGCCACCGAAGTCCCTGGCGTAGTTCTTGGACCACACTTCTTTCCCGTCTTTCGCGCTCAGGCACGACAGGGTGCCGTTCGCGCTGACGGTGTACACCTTGCCCTTGTGGACGGTCGGGGTGCTGGCCGGGCCGTTGGTTTGGTTCCCGAGCCCGGTTGCGGGGTCCGCGAACGGGGTGAACCACAGCTCGGTGCCGTCGGACTCTTTGATCGCCCAAACGCCATCTTTCTTGTCGCGGGTGCCGACCCCGTAGATGACCCCGTCGGCGACGGACGGCGTGCCCCAGCCGAGCCCAAGGTTCTTCGCGGTCCAGACGAGCTTCGGGCCGTCCTTGGGCCACGACTTGAGCAACCCGGTTTCGGTGCAAACCCCGTCGCGGTTCGGCCCGCGGAACCCGGGCCAGTCGGCCGAGAGGGACGAAGTTGCGGTCGCACCAATCAGGAAAGCGCAGACCAGTAAACGAACGCGCAGCGTCATTGTGTTCGCAACTCCAATGGGGCGGGGTCGGTGGGCGGGGAGGTACGCGCTAGTTTAGGGCGCCGGAAGAAATGGGATAGCGTCTGTTCGGAGGGATCGGGGAGCCCGGATGCGAGCCGTTTTCGGGAGGGCGGCTCTGCTTTGGGCTGAGCCGCGGTTGCCGCGGGCGGAACGCCAGGGCAACCGTCGGGGTTTCAACAAGGTCGCCGGGTACGAGGCGCGCTGCGGTCAACAAACCGGAAGGCGCCGCGCTCGTGGTCCGGAGCCTGTTTTCTGCGGCTCTACCACCGGCGGCCGTAGTAGAACCCGCCGCCGCCGTAGTACGGGCGCGGTGGGCCGACCACAACAACCGGTGCCGGGCGCACGTACACCGGACCGGGTTCGTAGATCACCGGCGCCGGTTCGCGCACGATCACCCGGGCCGGGCGCACCGGGGCACGCGCCACCTGCATTTCCGTT
>DASWYH010000736.1:0-2234 GCA_036405095.1 Gemmata sp.
GGAAGAACAGCAACTACGACACGGACGTGTTCGCGCCGCTCTTCGCGGCCATTCAGCGCGTCACGCTGTGCGACAAGCCTTACGGCGGCGTGCTCGAAGACCTGAAGGACACCGCGTACCGGGTGATCGCGGACCACATCCGCACGCTCACGTTCGCGCTCACCGACGGCGCCACCATCGGCAACGTCGGGCGCGATTACGTACTCAAACGCATTCTCCGGCGCGCGGAGCGGTACGGGTATCAGGTGCTCGGCACCAACGAGCCGTTCCTCTACCAGCTCGTCGATACGGTGGTCGAGAACTTCGGCGCCGCGTTCCCGGAGCTGAAGAAGAACCCGCACAAGGTGAAGGACCAGATCCGCGACGAGGAAGCGGCGTTCCTCCGCACCCTGCGGCGCGGGATCACGCTGTTCAACCGCATCGCGACGCAGATGAAGCAGGACGGTTTGACGGTCGTGAGTGGGGACGATGCGTTCAAGCTCCACGACACCTACGGTGTGCTCATCGACATCACCCTCCAGATGGCCCAGGAACAAGGGCTAACGGTCGATGTGAAGGGCTTTGAAGAGGCGATGGCGGGCGCCCAGGAGCAGGCCCGCGGCGGCGGAAAGAAGTTCGCCGTGACCGCGGTGAAAGGGGAACTGCCGCCGACCGACGACGCGCCCAAATTCAGCCCCGAGCCCGTGACCGCGAAGGTACTCGGTTGGGTGCAAGACAACGCCGTGGTGACGAGCGGGAAACTCGCCGCGGGCGAATCGGCCGCGCTCCTGCTCGACAAGACGTGCTTCTACGGCGAGCAGGGCGGGCAGGTCGGCGACATTGGCACGATCAGTAAGGGGACTCTCGCGGAGGGCGATTTCGAGGTCGAAGACACGCAGCGGCTCGGTGAAACGGTGCTTCACATCGGCATCATGCTCGAAGGTGAACTGGCCGTCGGGGATGAGGTGCGTTGCTTCCTCACACCCGCGCGCCGTGTGGACGTGATGCGGAACCACACCGCCACGCACCTGCTGAACCTCGCGCTGCGCGAGGTGCTGGGCCACCACGTCGAGCAAAAGGGCTCGCTCGTGGACGAGCAGAAGACCCGGTTCGACTTCGCGCACGACAAGCCGGTGACGGCCGAAGAATTGCGCGAGATCGAGCGCCGCGTGAACCGGCAGGTGGTGCTCGACCAGCCGGTCGCGGCGGTAACGATGCCGCTGGCGCAGGCGAAGGAGCTGCCGGGCGTGCGGGCGGTGTTCGGCGAGAAGTACCCCGACCCCGTGCGCGTGGTGATGATCGGCGCCGAGACGCCCGACAAGGTGAGCCCGGACATGTCGGTGGAGTTCTGCGGCGGCACGCACCTGCCCCGCACCGGCACCATCGGCTACTTCAAAATCGCTTCCCAGGAAGGCGTGGCGAAGGGCATTCGGCGCATCACCGCGGTGACCGGAAAGCCGGCCTACGAGGACGTTCAGGCCCGCAGCGCGATCGTGGACGAACTGGCGGCCCGGTTCCAGTGCCTGCCGGGGGAACTGAAGGGCCGCGTCGAGGCGCTCCAGGAGCAACTGAAGGCGACCCAGACGCAGCTCAAGAAGGCCGTCGCCGCGGCACTCACGGGGGCGGTCGATGAACTCATCGCGTCGGCCCCGGAGGTGGGCGGCGCGAAGATCGTGGTCGCGAAGTTGCCCGACGGCGCCAGTAACGAAACGGTCCGCACGCAGATCGAGCGCGTGAAGCAGAAGTGCGGGTCCGCGTTCGTGGTGTTCGGCTGGTCGGAAGGGCCGGAGAGCGCGTTCCTGATCGCCGCGGTCACCCCGGACCTGGTGAAGAAGGGGCTGAAGGCCGGGGACGTGGTGAAGCAGGTCGCCCCGGTGATCGGCGGGGGCGGCGGCGGAAAGCCCGACACGGCGCAGGCCGGCGGGAAGCAGCCCGCGAACCTGCCCGAAGCGCTCCAGAAGGCCGACCGCATGGGGCGCGAGTTGCTGGCGAAGTGACCTTCCGGAGCCTCGCACATGTCGCGCGCCACCGTCTCCGGGCCGGAGCCCCTCACGCTGGAAGGGCGCGAGGGGCTCCGGTACTGGGTTCACGACCCGTACCCGTTTACCGGGGACGCGGCGGTTGACGAACGGCTCGCCGGGTTCCCGGTCGCGGTCTTTCAACCGCGAACCCGCCCCGCGGCAGAAACCCCGCTCGTCATCGGGTTGCAAGGGATGGCGGCCCCGTACCAGTGGAACGGGTTCTTGATCCCGACG
>DASWYH010000737.1:0-4247 GCA_036405095.1 Gemmata sp.
CCTCGCGCATCTCCGCGGCCCGCACCTCGGGGGTGCGGCCCCCCGCCGGCGCGTCGGCCTCCTTCTTCACGGCCTCGGCCATCTCCACCGACCGGGCGAACTGCTTCTTCGCCAGGTCGGTCTTGCCGATGATCTGGTACACCTCGCCCATCTGCCGGTACGCGGCCACGAGCGTGCTGTCGGCCCCGGCCTCCCCCTCGGCCTTGCCCTCGACCAGTTTCTTCAGCCCCTCGGTCGCGTCCAGCAGCAGCCGCTCGCGGGTCGCCTGCATGTTCTCGCGGTCGCTGAGCTTCTTGTCGAGGTCGCGGATCAGCGTGTTGTACGTCGCCACGGCCCTCTTGTAGCGCTCGCGGGCGAGGTTCCGGGCCACGGTGACGCGCGCGCTTTCCAGGTCCACCAGGGCCTTCTGGCGCTTGACCTCCTCGCTCTCCTGAAGGGTCTTCTTCTGTTCCTCGCCGAGGGCCGCGTAAGCGATCTCGGTTTCCCGCCGGGCCTTGTCGGCCTCGTTGCGCTCGTGGATCGCCTTCTGCTCGCCCTGGTAGACGGCCCACGTGATGCCGCCGGCCGCGAGCACCCCGGCGAGCAGGAGCGAGACCCCGGTGGCGACCCGGGCCGGGTGCCGCCGGGACCACCGCGCGAGCCGCGCCAGGGGCGGGTCGCGGTAGGCGCTCACCGGCTCGTCGGACAGCCACCGCTCGACGTCGGCGGCGAGTTCCTGCGCGGTCGCGTACCGGTCCTCCTGGCGCAGGGCCATCGCCTTCTGGCACACGGCCGAGAGCGGCTTGGGGCAGTCCGCTTTCACCACGGCCGGCGGGTCAAACGCCCCCCGGCGCACCTGTTCCAGGGTCTCGGTGGGGCTCTTGCCGACGAACGGGGCGCGCCCGGTGAGGATAGCGAACAGCGTGGCCCCGAGCGAGTACACGTCGGCCCGCGGGCCGACCTTGTCGAGCTCGCCCGCGGCCTGTTCGGGCGGCATGTACGACGGCGTCCCCACGGCGGTGCCCGCCATCGTCATGTGCGAGGGCAGGTCGGTGGCCTCCGGGTCGTGCCGGAACCCGCCGTCGGCCTGGGCGCGCATGACGCGGTCGAAGTCCGGGCCGTCGCTGAGCGACTTCGCGAGCCCCCAGTCCACGACGAGCACCTCGCCGAACCCGCCGACCATCACGTTCGCGGGCTTGATGTCGCGGTGGATGATGCCCTTCTCGTGCGCGTACGCGATGGCCTGGCACACGTAGACGAACCGGGAGAGCAGCTTGCGGAACGCGACCGTCCGCGGCACCTCCCGCGCAACCGCCGCGGGCGCCGCGGGCGCGCCGGTGTCGCCCGCCTTCGCGCCCGCGCCGCCCGTCTTCTCGGTCTTCTCGGCCCCCGGCCCCTTGGGCGCCACGCCGTGGTAGCGGTCGATCTCGTCTTTGAGCGTCTCCCCGCGGATGAACCGCATCGCGTAGACCGGACGGCCCCGCGCGTCGTTCACGAGCCCGAACACGGGCACGACGCCGGGGTGGTCGAGCCGCGCCGTCAGCTCCGCCTCGGTCAGGAACCGGCGCCGGCTCCCGGGGTCGTCCGCGTAGCGGGACTTGATCCGCTTGACCGCGACCTCGCGGTTCAGCTCCGTGTCGCGGGCGGTGAACACCTCGCCCAGGCCGCCGGACGCGTGCAACCCGCGGAGCGCGAACCGGCCCACCATTGTTCCGGTCTCGTTCGGCGCACGGCTCGGTGCGGCAAACGAGGTCGGGACGGTGTCGTGCGACAGCCCGCCGGAGAGCCCGTCGGACTCGGGGGCACCGGCCCCCACCGTGCGGCCCGCCGGGGTCGGCAGGGTCGCGTTCGGGTCGACGTTGAGCCCGGGCCGGCGCTGCACCTGGGTCGCGTCGGCGTCGGTCGGCTCGGCCCCGCCGGGGCGCGTCTCCGAAGCGAGGGTCGCGTTCGCGTCGAACACGGGGGCGCCGGAAACGGGCTGTTCGACCGTCGCATCACTCGGGGGCAGAACCGCGCCGCGCGGGGGGGCCGCGCCGAACCCGTGCGGGCGCAGCGACGGGATGGTCTCATCGGCCCCGGGCTGCGCGCCGGGTTCGACAGGGGCTCCCGCGTTGTCGAACGGGAACGGCGGAGCGGCACCGCCCTCGGGCTCGCCGGGACCGCTGTCCCCGGTCGGCAGGGTCGCCTCGCTCGGCTCCTGTGCGGCAACAACCCCGGACGCTTGCGTCTCGTCGGTGCCGATCGGAGCCGCGGGCGGTGCAACGGGTGATGGGCCTACTCGGATCGGAACCGAGAGCTTTCCGGTTTGCCCGCGGGCCACACGAACCACCAGCGGCCCGTTCGGCGCCATACCCCCCGGCGGAGGCGTGTCCCCGGCCTGTTCGGGGGTCACCGTCGCGTCCGAGGCGAGGGGCTGCGCGGGCGTGTCCCCGGCCGCGGCGGGTGCAGGCGCGGGCGGTGCTCCGGGCACGAGCGTTTGCTCGACCTCGTCCGGATCGCGTGGTGATGCCATGTTCGGCGGTCCTCCGTGGTCGGTGGAGGTGGTTACGGTAACTGTCAGGGTAACCTTTCGCGCCCCGTTCGGGAACGGGAGGCGGCGAGAAAGATTAGGGGAGTGCGGGCGATTGTGCCGAATGCGCGGGAGCCACAACCCTGTTCCTGGCAAGCGCCACAGGGAAGCAGTCGCTACTTTGAAACACAAATCGCTGGTACGGAATGTACGGAAGGGGTGCGGGTGCGGCGGGCCAGGGGGTTATACGGCGCGCGATGCGATCAAGTGTGGAGTGGGCCGAGACGATCGCCACAGCCGACGGGCTGTGCACGGCGCGATCCCTGAATCGCTCATGTGGTGAAGATCGGGGTGGCACTCCTGATTATGCAATGACTCCAACCAGCCAAAGCGCCCGCGTATTTGCCGTTCCGGAGCAGCCAAAAGCACCGAGCTTTGAACTGCCCCCCAACGAATCAACCAATTATTTAATAGGCCGCGAATCTATACAACACATCCCACCCATCAAATCTCTTCCCATCAAGAAAATGTAGATCTTGACTGAATCACCTCGCCCAACCGGCCCCTGCGAACGGAGGCTCGGACTCAATTTTTCCCGAGCACGTTTTCAAACGGACCTTGAGTCGCAGTCGCCCAGAACTTCTCTGATACATGAACCTCTGACGGAGTCGCTTTTACAACGAGCCGCGAGCGCAAGGGAGGAGAACACGTGCCCGCGCACCCTTGCGGTCACGGTTCGTCAGAAAAGTAACTTTCTGGCCGGGTTCGGGTATGAGGTGTTGGCGTCGCGACGGTCGAGTCGCGATCACCGCAGGTAACGCCGCGACTTGAAGAAGCTCTGCCCCACCTCCCACAAGTCTGCGAAAGTCTCACCAATACGAGATTGCCCACCAAGTATCGCCAGAATTTCTGGCAAGTTAGCCCCGCAAAAATATGTGCAGCAGAAACGCCACAGGCCCCGGGGTCTTTCGATCCCGGGGCCTGTGGTTGTATATCTAAGTCAAGTGGTAATCGTGGGTGTGAGCGTGTGGGTGATATGTGGTCGTGCGGTGCTCGATGCCGCATCAACCTGTTGTGTTAAGATCCTTAGAAAGGAGGTGATCCAACCGCAGGTTCCCCTACGGTTACCTTGTTACGACTTAGTCCCAATCAGAAAGTCCGGCGTCGGCCGCGGTGAAGCGGACTTCGGCCGTCCCTCCCTTTCGTGGCTTGACGGGCGGTGTGGACAAGGCTCAGGAACACATTCACCGCGGTGTTGCTGACCCGCGATTACTAGCGATTCCGGCTTCACGCAGGCGAGTTGCAGCCTGCGATCTGAACTGGGGTGTAATTTCTGTGATTGGCTCCCACTCGCGTGGTCGCTTCACTTTGTGTACACCATTGTAGCACGTGTGCAGCCCTGGACATAAAGGCCATGAGGACTTGACGTCATCCCCGCCTTCCTCCGGTTTAACACCGGCAGTCCCTCTAGAGTGCTCCTTGCGGGTGGCAACTAAAGGTAAGGGTTTCGCTCGTTATGGGACTTAACCCGACATCTCACGACACGAGCTGACGACAGCCATGCAGCACCTGTACTCGGCTCCTCTTGCGAGTTCGTCCCCGTTTCCGGGTTCTACTACCGAGCGCTTTCGCACATGTCAAGTCCAGGATAAGGTTCTTCGCGTAGCCTCGAATTAAGCCACATGCTCCACCGCTTGTGTGAGCCCCCGTCAATTTCTTTGAGTTTCAGCCTTGCGACCATACTCCCCAGGCGGGGTAC
>DASWYH010000738.1:0-12592 GCA_036405095.1 Gemmata sp.
CCCCACTTTTCCAGGTGACCTGCACGCCCAGGGCGCAGGTCCGCACACCGTGGAATTGCAGCTCCTCGATGAGCCGTTCGATGTGCCGCACGGTCCAGGCCCACAGCAGCGTCGGGTCCGACACGTTGCCCATCAGCGACCCGCCGCGGGCCAGTACCTTGTGTGGGGGCCGCTCGGTCCGGATGGGCGAGACCGGCTGACCGTTCAACTCCAGCCACAGCTCGTACCCGGTCTTCGTGAGCAACTTGTTAATGAGCCGCCCGTCTGCGTCGGCCAGGTCGAGACAGGTGCGAATGCCGTACGGGGCCAGCCGCGCCGCCCGCCGCCCGGCGATGCCGCTGATTTCGGTCACGGCCAGCTGCGCCAGCAGGTCGCGTTCGTGGCTGCGGTCCGTCACAGCCACCGCCCCGAACGGCTTGGCGGTATCCGAGAACAGCTTGGCCAGGGTGCGGGTCCGGGCGATGGCGATGGTCACCGGCAGCCCGGCGGTCTCGCGGATGTGGTCGCGGATGGTGGTGGCGGTCTGCGCCAACGTCTGGCCGCGGGCGAGCGGGTCCGCCGCGAAGAAGAACTCGTCGATGCTGTAATACTCAACTCGCGGGCTGAACGAGCCAACGATGTCGAGCATCCGCCGGCTCAGCACCTCGTACCAGTAGAAGTCGCGCTTGATGTAGGTTCCCTCGGGGCAAAGCACCTTCGCATCCCAGATGGGCGTCCCGGTTTTGACCCCAGAAGCCTTCATTTCATAGGACTTCGCGATAACGCACGCCCCATTGTTCCCCAGCACTCCGACCGGCTTGCCCACCAGTTCCGGGTGTCGGACCCGCTCGGCCGACACGTAGAAGCAGTCGGCGTCCAGATGTGCGACATGAGCGACCATAGCGATTGTCCGAATTGTCGGAGCCGTGCCGCCGGCCTGAAACAGCCCTCTCGCTTGAAACTGTACATCCGGATACTATTTCGTGCTAGGGGCTTATGTGTTCCCGTTGCTTCCCGGGCGGAACAGGTCGTGGCGGATAAGAACCCGAGAGCCGTGGTCGAGCAGATGGTGCGCGAGTTGTTGCGGGCGCTCGCGGACCTGCCGTCGCCGCCGACTCTGCGGGTCGCGGGCGCCGATGGCCGGTTGGCGTGCCTCATCCAGCTGTGGGACGCCAAGTTGGTCATGCCCACGGCGGGCGCGGAGCGAAAGCGGAGTCCCCCGGGCCGACGTGACGAGTGCCGGACCGACATCCTCGACGTGGTCCGAGCGGCAGGCACCCCGCTCACGCGGAAGGAGGTTGTGCGAGACCTGAAGCTCACCGGGAAGAGCCACGGCGTGAGCACGGTTGTTAAGGCCCTTGCGGACCTGACCGCTGCCGGCGCCCTCATCAACCCAAAGGACAAGAAGGGCTACCGGCTCCCGGGTTGGAAGAGGAACACGACGCCGAGTCTGTTCGACTGACCGCTATGCGGTGACCGTGTGCAGGCGTGGCCGCAAGTGCTCAAGAATCGCGCACGAACGAATCATGTTAGGGTTTGGAGCCCCATCGCCGTGTCAATCCCCTGCTCAACAACTTGTCTCTAAACCTTCAAGCTGGCGGTCCCGTGGCTGGCCGGGGCCGTCACGAACGTTGGTCGTGTGGCCGTCCGCAAGCTGGTGTGCCTCATCGGCGGCGGGTGCGGTTCGGCCGTCAGCGACATCTCCGCTCCGACACGATGCGGCTCAACCACTTCGAGTACCGGCCCGGTGGTTCCGCGGTCAGCAGTCCGGAAAAACTTGAGCACCCTATGAGCATGGGCACACAGAGGTATTACTTCTACTTAGAAGGTCCTCCTCCAAGAGAGGGTACTGCATAGGGCTACGGGTCCTACTTCCACGGGGTCCTACTTTGGAGGGTAAAGGCAACCACGGCCATGTGTACTCAAGCCTATAGGGCTATGGGTGCAGGTAACTACAGCCCCCAAGGCACCTGTGCTCACCACATTCACTTGTCGGCGGGTTCTTCGGCGGCAATGATACCGGTGTCTTAACACCAAGGGGCCGACAATGAAAACCAAGACCGATTCCGAACTCAAGGCAAAGACTGTCCAAAAGAAAGCGAAGCTTAAAGAGTCAGTCAAGATGTGGGGCAAACCCGTGTTATCCGCGGGTTTCACCATCCTTCCATCCACCCTTCTGCTCAAGCAAAAACAGCTCGGCCTCGACGCTGTCGATGTCAACATTCTTTTGCATCTTCTCGTGACATGGTGGAAAAAAGACCAGCTCCCACACCTGTCGAAAAAGACCATTGCCGCCCGGATGGGCATCGACCCAAGTACGGTGCAGCGTCACGTACGAAAGATGGAAAAACTGAAACTCGTCAAACGAGTTGAGCGGCGCGGTTCTAACAAGGCTCTCCAGACGAATCAGTACGACCTTCGGCCACTGGTTGCCGCGCTCCACCTGCAAGCGAACAACGTCAAGAAAGAGCGTGCGGCAAAGAAGCAAATGAACGCACTGAAGGGGGGCAAGTGATGTCCGATGTCGTTGCTGTCGCTCTCATCTTCGGCTTGGTTACGGTCCTCGTCGTCGGTCTTGTTGTTGGGGCTCCCTTCCGAGCGAGGTTGGGTCCGAAGGGCTTTTGGTTTGATGTGGACCCGCCGCGCAAGGAACTGCCCCCTGAGCAAGACCATACGTAAGACGTTGGGCGAATGCCGTGGCGGCCAGTTGATTAATTGGCCGGGTCGAACACGTCGAGTCCAGCGAGGAACTTCCGGACCGGCGGACAAGCCCGGCGAGCACATCGGGGCATGCTGGGCGCTCAAGAGCCGGGTGAACGCCGAGTACCTCGGCACCTGCTCCACGGGCGAGCAGGGCCACTACGAACGGCTTGCGCCAAGGTCCCGGGAGGGGCGTCGGCACCGCCCCAGAATCGCCCCAGAATCGCGGTAACAGACGGTAAATGGCGGTAGCGAGCGGTAAAGCCGAGGTGGTCACGAAAGCCTTGGATTTCCAGCGTTTTCGTCATTTTCCCGGGAAACCGACGCGCCCCACCAACCCCGTCCCATCGAACTTCGGAACCGAGGGTTAGAGGTTCAAATCCTCTCGGGTGTACTCGAAGTAAGTCCTATTGGCCGAAGCAGTTTCTGCTTACCTCAGCGGGTGCTGAGCGCGGCCTCCGAACGACGGGTTTCGTGGAGCGTTCCACGAAACCCCGGAGGAAGCGTTCCCATGCCCCGTCCCCGCAAGCTCACCCCCTCGTACGTACTGCACCCCAACAGCGGCCAAGGGCGGCTGATCTGGACCGATAACCTGGGCGTGCGCCGTGAGAAACTCCTGCCCGGCCCATTCGGGAGCCCGGAATCGCTTCAGGCCAAAGCGCGCCTGGAAACCGAGATCTACGCGTCCCCGGCCCGTTGCGCAGGCCCATCGGAGCCTCGTCCGGGTTTCTCGATCGCAGAGTTGATCCTCGCGTTTCACGGACACGCGACGAATCACTACCGCGACACCGACGGCAAGCCCACGAAGGAGCTGTTGGTCATCCGATACGCGCTGCGGCCCGTTCGCGAGCTGTACGGCACCACGCCCGCGGCCGAGTTCGGACCGCTGAAGCTGAAGGCCGTTCGCCAGCAGATGATCGACAGCGGTCTGTCCCGCGCGCTGATCAACCGCCGCGTGTCGGTCATCAAGCGGGTGTTCAAGTGGGCCGTTTCCGAGGAGCTGATCCCGCCCTCGGTGTTCGAGGGCCTTCGGGCCGTAGCCGGGCTAGAGCGCGGGCGCACCGCGGCCAGGGAAGCCGCGCCTGTGGAGCCGGTCGACGACGCCACCGTCGATGCGACCCTGCCGTTCCTGCCCGCCCACGTCCGCGCCCTCGTCGAGTTGCTGCGGCACACCGGGATGCGCCCGGCCGAGGCGTGTGCGCTGACCTTGACCCAGATCGACCGCACCGGCGACGTGTGGATCTACAAGCCCGGGCGTCACAAAACCCAACACCGCGGCAAGGGGCGGGTGATCCCGTTCGGCCCGAAGGCCCGGGCGCTCCTGGAGGGGTTCCTGACCGGCCGGGAAATCGCCCCCGACGAGCCCGTGTTCTCGCCCCGCCGGGCCCGCGCGGAGCGGTTCGCGGCGCTGCGGGCGAAGCGCAAGACCAAGGTGCAGCCGAGCCAGACGAGCCGGAAGAAGTCGAAGCCGAAGCGGCAGCCGGCGGAGCGGTACAACCCCGAAACGGTGTCCCACGCCGTGAAGGCCGCCGCGGCAAAGGCCGGGGTCGCGCACTGGCACCCATACCAACTCCGCCACAGTTTCGCGACGAAGGTGCGCAAGGAGTATGGGCTGGAAGCCGCGCAGGTGCTCCTGGGCCACAGCCGGGCCGACGTGACCCAGATCTACGCCGAGAAGAACAACGCGCTCGGCGCCGCAGTCGCCGCGAAGATCGGCTGAACACAAAGCGGGCGGGCCATTGGCCCGCCCCGTTTGCCCCTCGATCGCTTCGAAACCGAATCCGGCACGCCCGAGCGGCCGCCGCAAGTCAGACGCTGATGTGAGCCTGTACGACCGCCATCCTGAGGAACTCGCATGACCGACGCAACGGAACAAACAGCCGCGAAAGTCCCGCCGGCTCAGCCACCGAGTGCCGACTCCCGAGTCGAAGACCCTGAGAGCGACTTGCCGCTCCCGACGCGATGGAAGACGGTGCCGGTCGGCGCCTGGGAACAGCTTCACGCGCTACGCAGCATCGACGACCACCTGGCTACCGAGTGGGCCCGCTGGGCGGAAGATCACAACCGGCCCCGAGCGGTGGTTGTGCCCTTTGTTGGCGCTCCGTTGCCCGGGCCCCCGGCGCCCCGTCCGATCCCTCATTGCTGGCGCGTCTGGTCGCGGTCCGTTGAGCACTCGGTGAACGAAATCAACTACCTGTGGGCGCTCACGCGGGCCCCCGAAGGGAATGAATGGGCCGACCGCATGCGCCGGCTCCGCGAGGCCCGCGCTTCGGGCGCGGTCGCGGTCGGCGCCGCGGGGTCCGCGGCCGAACGCGCGAACATCTCACCAACGCTGTACGCTCTGGAAGGGCGCGTCGGGCGCATCGCCGACGCGATCCTCGCCGCAGCCGAAGGGGCAGCCGACATCGCCGCGGCGGTTGCGGGCGTGCTCAGGTCCGGCGCGCGGACCGGGGATGCCTGGTTCCCGTTGCGTACCGATGGCCCCGCGGTGGCCAGCCAGTTCCGCGCCGCCGTGGTGAGCATGGCGCCAACTGAACTCGGCGGGCACCCGACGTTCGCGAGCGCCTCCGAGTTGGCCGAGGGGTTGATTCGGCGCGGCCTCCCTCGGGCCCCGAAGGAGCTGGCCGCCAACGTCAGAACCGAGTTGAACCGGATGTGGAACAAGGGCACCCTACCCGACGAAGATTGGATCGAGGATCCGAACCCCGGACAACGCCAGCCCGGATACCTGTACCGCTGGGAGGTCGCGCTGCCGCTGCTCTGCGCGCACTTCGGCGTCCCAGCTGTCGTGTGAAATACGAGGCACACCGCCGCCGCGCCCGCGTGCTTCCGCCCCCGGATTTCCGGGGGCGTTTTCGTTTGCCCGCCCGCCCGGGTGAAATACGAGCCACGCCGATCGATTTCGTCGCGAAACTGCCAGCGGTGCCACGGGACGCCCGGCACCGCCACCGCGAACCGAAATCGAGAGGCCACATGAGCGACGCCACGAGCCCGCCCGCCCCGAACGACCCGCCCGAGCGGGGCAAGTCCGCGAAACCCGCCCCGGACCAGCCCCCGACCGCGGTCGCTCCCACCCAACCGCACCCTGGGCCGGGTGAGGGCGGCCCCGACGCCCAGGTCGCACGGCTTCGCCAGCACCCGATGGCCCAACTGGCCGCCGAGATCGCCGCCGGGCAGGGCCTCACCTTCGCCCAGGCCGCGAAGGAGGAGCCGCCGTTCCGCGGGAAGCGCGCCTGGCCCACGACGTTCTGGCGCCGGGTTTCACAGGGCGTCCGGCGGTGGGACGGCGCGGTCGTGCGCCTGGAGGCGATGCGCGTGGGGCGGCGGTGGCTCACGAGCCGGGCCGCCCTGGTTCGGTTCTACCAGCGGCTCACCCCGGCCTTCGCGGACACGCCAGCTCTGTCCCCCGCGACGCATCCCCCCGCGAACCGGGCCAAGCAGGCCGACGCCCGAGCCGAAGAGTTGGGCTACTAGCTCGGAGGGATCAGCGCACCCGCCGAACGATCCGGCGCCTGACCGCAACCCGTAGCGCGACCACACACGACCAAATTCCGGGCGCGCCCGGAATTTGCCACTCACCCCGGAGACGACGTGAACGCAGACGAACCTCAGGCCCCCACGACCGGGGACCTCAACGACCTTTCCGACCAGGAAGTCGAGACCCGCGCTCGACATCACTTCGACGGGCTGCGCGCCGCCGACGGCGGAGCCCTTCAGGCGGCGCGGACCGCGGGCCAGTACCTGCGCGAGCACAAGCGCCGGGTACGGCACGGCGGTTGGCTCAAATGGCTCGGCGACAACTACTCGGGGTCCGAGGACCTGGCCGGTGAGGCGATGCGGATCGCTGAACACTGGGTCCTGATCGCGAACTGGCTCGCGCAGGACCCCGCGCTGACCAAGACGGCCGCCCTCAGGCGCCTGCGCGAGCACCGGCGGCCGCCGGTGCCGACGAACCTCGATCCGGGAGGGGCCGAGCCGCTCGCCGCGGGCGGCGACCTCAAATGCGTTGTCCGGCACCACCGGACCGAGCTCGGGGATGCCTTTCGCGCTGAGGTCGCGCAGTTGTCCGCGCGAACCGCCTTCGTGATCGGGGCGCTGCCCGAGCTCCGTCCGCACCTGCTCACCCGGATCAGCCGGATCGGGACCGAACTGGGGCCTGTCGGCGAGTTACTGGGGCTGATCCTCGAGCGCATCCGCCGCGGCCTGCGGGGCGAGCCCGAGTTCCAGACCGAGTGCGACGCGGTGAACCCGCGCCCGGCGTGGTGCCCGGAGTGTCGAACCGGCTCGTGCCAGTGTCACACCGCCGAGAGCTACGACGAAGTGATCCGGACGGCGGCCGAGCCGATCGAGGGCCCCCTCACCGCTCTGCAAGCACTGGTGATCCGCGCGCTGATCAGGAGCTACGCGAAGCGGCTGCGGCCAGTCGAGCGCGAGCTGTTGGACGGTCTCGTGGCCGACGGTCCCGACCCACTCCCAGAACCCGACCACGCCGCTGACGAGTAACTGCCTGAAGGTTGTGTCGTCCCGTAGCCGCACATGAAACGACCGCGACATCAGCCGTCGGTCGGCTGGTTCGCACGCGAACCGCTTTCCGTGCGCGAAGCGAATCAACGCGCCCCGGACGCTGGCCCGAACCGAACCCCGACCCGAACTCGAAGGTCTGAACATGCGCTGTCCGAAACACCAACCCACGACCTCCACAATCGTGTGGCTCCCGGGCGACTTCAGGACCCATTCGCCGCCCGCGAACACGTTCCGCGCGATCGTGACCGATCCGCCGTACGGTAAGAACTATCTTGCCGTGTCCGGGGACCACGAACCGATCGCCAACGACGGCTCGGTCGAGGTCGCAGCTACTGAGTTGACGGCCGCCCTGGCGTGGGCCGCGCCCGCATTGCTGCCCGAGGCCCACTACCTCGGGTTCTGCGACTGGGCCAGCGTCGAACCGTTCGCCGCGGCGCTGACCACCGCCGGGTTCACGGTCCGCCGGCGGTTGGTGTGGGACAAATGCGTCCACACCAACGGGTACCTGGGCACGTTCGGCTCGCAGTGCGAACTGTTGCTCCACGCGACCCGCGGCGCTCCCGCGCTGCGCCCGAGATTGGGTAACGTGTTGCGGTGCCCGCGGGTGCGCGCGGACCGACATCCAACCGAGAAGCCGGTGCCGCTCCTGCGGAAACTGATCGAGTGCACGACCCGACCCGGCGAGTGGGTGCTCGACATGTTCGGCGGTGTTGCGTCCACCGCGGCTGCGGCCCAGGGCACCGGGCGCCGGTGCTGGTCGTGCGAGGTCGACGAGAAGTACTTCGCCGCCGGGCAGAAGCGACTCACGGAAGAGTAACCGCACGCGACCGGCCGCTCCAGAGCCAACGCCGTGGACCCCGTTACGCTCGGCGTACGGGTGGCCGGACGAGACGCGCGGAGCCCCGAAATCGCAAAGTCGGGCGAGCGGGACGAACGGGCGGCGCTGATGCATGCGGTGCTGACGTCTCCAGGCCCGCGGTGCGGGCGCCAGGGCCATAACCTTGCCGCAGCGGCCGACGAGCAACTCGACCTCACGCGGGCAGTTCTCCGCACTCTGATCGGGAGGGGTGCTGGGTCATCTCAATCTCAGGACCCTGACAGACACGCCAGCGGTGAGCGCGAGGACCGTTTCTTCCCCGTTACCGGCGTACCGGGTAAGTCCCTGCATGAACGCGATACCCGCAGCGGTATCTTCGCTCTCGTAAGCCGCGAGCGGTGGTGCCAGGAGCGCCTCCGACACCACGAGCACGGTCTTGCACCGGGCGCGGGTGATCGCCACGTTCAGGCGGTTCAAGCTGTAGATGAACTCCTTCTCGGACAGCGCGTACTCGGGGTCTGCAACGCCGTAGGTGACGAGCACCGCGTCGCACTCCTGGCCCTGCATCTTGTCCACGGTGTCCACGAACGGCTCGGAGGTCCAGGTGCGGTGCCGGTCGAGTTCCCGGCGCACGGCCGCGATCTGGGCGTGGTGCGGGCTGACGACGAACGCTCCGTGCTCCCAGAACGCCGCGTCGTCGGTGTACGGCTTGCCGTTTCGCGCCAGGAGCCGCGTCCGGAGCCGCGCGGCGGCGCGACCGACGATCCCCGCCTCGACCCGGTTCTCGGCCGCCGCTTGGACCCCGCGCACCACGACCACGACCAGCGGGAACTCCGGATCGAGGAGCAGATCCGAGAGCGGGTCGCGGGCGTCCGCGGGGCCGAGTCGGAGGCGCCGCGCCGCGATCTCGGGCGTCGCACTCCGGTACGCGGGCACGTACACCTGCGCCGCGGGGTATCGGCACAGGGTGTCGTTCATCCGCCAGTTTTCGAGGAGCGTACTGGTGAACCGGTCGTTCGGGTCTTGCGCCCGCAGGCACTCGAACAGCGACCGGTGCAGGAGCGGTTCGCCGGGCACCGGGTCCGGGTACTCGGCCTGCACGATGGGCGGCAGTTGCTTGTCGTCGCCGGCCACCACCAGCCGCCCGCCGGCCTTCAGTCGGCGCACCGCGATCACCGCCTCGGGCACCCGGAACTGCGACCCCTCGTCGATGATTACCACGTCCGCGCGCCCGGCCGGGACCCCTTTGCGGAACGCCCACACGGTACCACCGAGGAGGCACACCGGGCGCTCGGTCAGCCACCTGTCCGCGCCCTTTTCGGCCACGCCGGGAACGAGTTCGGTGCCCGTGCCCAACTTGCCGATCGGGAACTCGCCCGCGACCACTTTGAGCGCCCGTTGGAGCTCATGCGCCTTGTTCAGGCAGTTGTCGATGGACGCGTGGGTGAACCCACTGAGGGCGACCCGAAGCGGGAGCTTCGCACCCCGGTGCGCCTCGGCCAGGCACAGCACAGCGAGCGCCAGGAAGTGCGTCTTGCCGGTGCCCGGCGGCCCCCACACCACCCGCAACCGCGACCCGAGCAGGCCCTCGAACGCGGACAACTGGCTCGCGGTCATCTGGTGCTGTTGCGCGAGCGCCCGCGCGCGAGCCCGGACCGCGTCGGGCACGGTGACCGGGGCGTTCGCCAGGTGCGGTGCGCGCACCACGCTCAGAAAGTACGGGTCCGGTTCGGCGTTCGCCTCGTTCAGCTCCTCGATTACGCGGTCGCTGTTGAAGTCCGTGAAGCGCGGCGTCAACAGGTACCGCGCGCCGGCCACCAGCAGCGGCGTGGCGCTCCCCGTTTTCACTTCCAGGTTCAGGGTGGCCGTGCCCCCGTCGGCCGCGCGGTCGGCGATGCCGGCGAGCGCCAGCGCCGCGTTCTTCGGCACCCACACCCGCGTACGGTTGTTGAAGTCGTCGTACCCGATCGCGGCGCGGTGACCGGCGTCGGTGTCCGCGTGGAGCAGCCAGTTCGGGAACGCGCCCACCGGGACCGGCAGCTCGGCCTGTGACGGGTCGATCTCGAACTCGTCGTCGCCGCGGTACGTGAGCCGCAGCGCCGTGCCCGACGCGAGCCGCTCGCCCAGCGGCGCCGACCGCGCCGACCGGGTCTCCACGTACCGGATCACCGATTCGTACCGGGTGATGAACGCGAGCCGGGACAGCAGCGGGTCGCGGTACTCGAACGCGCTCGGCAGCTTGAACTTGGGCGGCCACGCGAACGGCGGGAGCCCGTGGCGCGTGAGCGCCTCCCGCAGCCCGTTCAGCACGCTGTTCCCGGCCAGCACCCGCGCGCGGACCTCCGCGCGGATCTCGCTTTCCGCGCCGGCGCTGTTCTGGTGCCACAGCGCCTGGACCGCGTCGGACCGCATCTGGTTCGACAGCGCGAACGCGAACCTGGGGTTCTCGGGGTAGTTGAACGCGTACTGCGCCGGGCGCAGCAGCGCCGCCGCATCAACGAGGCGCACGTTCGTCTCCGCGGGAAGCGCCAGCAGCCGCGCGACCACGTCCACCAACACGACCAGCGGGAAGAACACTTCGTCCGCGGGCTGCGTGTCGGCGTGGATCAGGTCCGGCTGTTGGAAGTGGAAGAACAGTTCGGTCGCCTCGGCCGCGACGGCGGGATCGGCGACCCGGCGCAACAGCACCTCGGTCAGCAGGGTGCGCTCGTACCCGTCGGCCACGTAAGTTTGGAGCGACTTCTGTGAGTTGAAGTCGTTCTCGTACCTGCGGTTGTGGACGTGAACCACGGTGAGCAGGTCGTGCAACTCGCGCACGAACTCCCGCTCCAGGGCGGCGACCGTGTCGGGCTCCCCGTCCTTCGCCACGTTGAGCACAACTCCGGGCGGGTCCGCGATCAGGCCCTTGAACCCCTGCGCGTAGATCCCGTACGCGTACACCTGCCCGGTGACCGGTTCGACCTGGAGCGTGAGCACCAGCCTCACGTTCTCGCCCTTCGGCAGCGCCAGCGACCCGCCCCCGAACGCGCGGTGCGCGTCCGTCGCGAACGCGTCGAGCTGGCACCGGAGCCGGTCCGCCTTGCCCTTGAGCGACGCGCACCGCTCCAACTCGGGCACGCGCGCCGGGTCCGCGAGCAGCCCGCGCAGGTCGGCGAGCGTGTGCGCCGGCGGGTCGAGCGCACGAAGGTGGCGCTTGGCGTAGGTGCTCAGGAACGGGAGCCGCGACACGCTATCGGTGCGGCGCATCTCGTCCCGACAGTGCTCGAAGTACGGGCACCACTCGCACCGGAAGAACACGTGCCACCCGGCCGCGTCCGCGGGGGCCGCCATCAGCGGTTGCAACTGCTCCGCGAGGAACGTTTCCAGGGTGGGGCGCACCGTTCGCGTGTCGAACAGCTCCGGTTCGGCCGTTTCGCCGAGCCAGATGCCCGCGAGCGTATCGACCGGCACCGGCAGGCCCCATTCCGCAACCAGTGCCTCCAGGAGCATCGTGTACAGTGCCGCCTGCACCCGGTGCGCGAGCTTCAACCCGGGGCTGGCCTTCACGTCAACGACCCGCAGGCGCGGTCCGGCGGGCGTCTCCGCGAGTTGAACCAAGTCGGGCCGACAGTTCGCCATCCGCACGACGGAAGAATCGAGACCGTATCGCGCGTAGAACCCGGGCGGGGCGGCCAGTGTCGGCTGGTACACGAACTCGCCCGGCTTGAGAGCCGCGAGTTGCTGCCGGGCGGCCTGCGGCGAAAAGAAGCGATTCCGGAGTGCGGTTCCGGGGTCCGCGGGGGCGATCTTCACGCGGCCCGCGAGCCTGGTTCCGACGACTTCCTCTTCCCAGGTGTACCCGGCTTCGAGGATGGCCGAAGCGACGTCGCTTTCGTCTTTTGATTCGGTGGGCACGCCCTCGGCCGCGCGCGCCGCTTCGGGCGTACTGGAGTAGCGCAGGAACCGCTCGCACTCCTGGAAGTAGAAGCGCGCGATCCGGGACGGGCTGACGACCTTCGGGGCCGTGACAACGGGCAGTGGGGTAGGCATTCGGGCTCCACGGAGACACCGGTCACAGTTCGAGTGTGGTCAGGAGCTCGATCAGATGTTGGGATGGTGCTTCGTCAACACGCGCCGATTCTGGAGCGGTTTGGTAGACCACGTACCGCACCTTTGTGCGGTCCTCAAGTCGGCCGTAGAAGTAGCAGGTGTCGGCGACCCACGGAGGTGGCGGGCCGAATTTCAGCAAGGGAAGCAAACGGAGCGGGCGTCTCGTAACCGCGTCCAAGAGGTACAGCCCACCCTTTACGAGCGAATTTTGGCACGCGTACGAATGGCTCGGGAACGGCGCCCGCGCACCCATGAGGCGTCGCGCGGTGCACTCGTAAACCCCGTCCTCGCGAAGCGCGAGGTCGCCCGCCGCAATCAGTTCGTACTGCTCCCAGTGCTCACCGAGTGTCGCCCGGGCGCGGGACAAGAGCGGAAGCAGTTGCCGGTGCGCGGCGTCCGCCTCTTCTGGGGTAACGTTCCCCGCGTGCGCGTCCCAGACGTTCCGCGCGTTGACAGCCACCGCGAGTTCATTCACGAGTGCGT
>DASWYH010000739.1:0-1884 GCA_036405095.1 Gemmata sp.
CCGAACCGGGCGCTGCACCGGACCGCGAGATCCACGTTGTTTCCAGGCCGGATCGCGGCGTGCGCGGCCGGTGAGCTTGTTGTTCGGCAAGAGAAGTCTCTTTCAACCGGCATCGCGTCAGCCGTACAAGACGCACGACGATGGGTGTTAGACTCCGTGTTCACGACGGCGAGCCGATCGGGCAGGCGCTCAAGCGGTTCAACCGGCTGGTGGATGATCACCAGCGGCGGCACAAGCGACACAAGCAAGTTCCGTGGCGGCTGATCCGCTACCCCTGCTACATCAAGCCGAGTCAGACCCGTAGTTACAAGAAGCGGGTCAAGCTTCTGAAGGCGCAGTTAGAGGAGTACCGCCGCACCCATCGGCCGGAACCGGTTGTGATCATCTTCCTATGAACGCCTACGAAGCCGAACCCGGCGCTGCACCGGACCGCTGTATAATGCGTAGTTGGTAGACCGTGTCGCTCACACCGCGGCCGGTGAGCTTAATGTTCGGCGGCGGAGGCGACCGGATGGCGGAGGCCAATGTTCCGACTCATGCGCTTGTCCGCTGGTCTCCTGTCCGGACGGGCTTCGTGTTGCTGACGGCGTCTTGGCTGGTGTGGGCTCTCGCGTTGGCCCGCGGAGCTTGGATCGACTCGCAATTCGTTGGCCCAGGAGACGATGTCACCGACTCCTTGCGGCGAGCAGGTTACATCGCCGAGCGACTGCTCCCGTTCGAGTGTGCGGTTCTGGTCGCGGACGCGGCGGCCGCCGTCGCCTTGCTGCAGGCGAGCCGCTGGAGTTGGTGGGCCGTGGTCGCGTGGGCGTTGTTGGCACCGTCCATCGCGTTGCACGGGTTGGTGCTTCTGGTGCATCTGATCGTTGCGGGGTGATTACCGCAAGACGCCGAACCGGGCGCTGCACCGGACCGCGAGATCTGCGTTGTTTCCAGCACCGATCGCGATGGGCGCGGCCGGTGAGCTGATTGTTCGGCACACAGAGGGCGCAGTGGTGGATTCGTTGTTGGACCGGGTTCATGCCCGGATCGCCGAGGATCGGCCCTGCGACCACCCCGGCGAGTGGCTGCCGGTTCAGTCCCCGACGACGTTGGCAGAGGTCTCTGCGGTGGAGGGTCAACTCGGGTTCCGGTTGCCTGAGTTGCTTCGTCGATTGTACACCGAGGTCGGCAACGGCGGGTTCGGGCCGGTGTTCGGACTGATCCCGCTGACCCTCGTGTCGCTCGGTGACGACGTGCCGGCGGAGGCCGAATTCGAGTTGGCCGGGGGCTACGCCCGGCTGATCCGACGGTTCGGGGAGCAGTGGCCGAGGGGCTTGGTGCCGGCGTTCTACTGCGGCTGCACGGTGTTTGAGTTCGTGGACTGCCGAAGCCCGGACGGATCGGTCGTGTGGTTCGACGAGGGAAGCGAGGCGCTGTCGGAGTTGCTCGCGCGGGAGACGGTCCCGTCGCTGGCTCGCCGTTTGGAAGGGTGGCTGGCCGGCGAGCAACCGTGGTGATGCCGAACCGGGCGCTGCACCGGACCGCGAGATCTACGTTGTTCCCAGCACCGTGTCGCGATGTGCGCGGCCGGTGAGCTTATTGTTCGGCCAACAGAGAGGCGCGGCGGCGGGAACCGTGTCGCGTGCGAGCGAACGGTCGCCCCGCGGTGCGAGAGGCGGTTGTGTCGCATGAGGTGTCGGGTGTCGCGGCGGCCCGTGTGGTACGATGCGGTGGCCGCACTCACGGGGCCGTGTCGCTCACGCCCTGCGGATACGCAACGGTGGCGCGGGCTCTGCGGATGCGCGGCGCTGGCTGGGGCGCTGCGGATACGCGACGGTGGCGAAGCAGACGCGCGGGCGTGCGCGTATCGAGGAACCGCGTCGCCGCCGAACCGGGCGCTGCACC
>DASWYH010000740.1:0-3974 GCA_036405095.1 Gemmata sp.
AGGGAGAGCGCGACGCACAGCGCGACGCACAGCACGACGAGCTGCTGGATCAGGGTGCCGAGGGCGACGGTGTTGACCACGGCCATCGCGACGACCGGGGTGGCGAGCGTCAGCGCGCCGACGCACACCGCGAACAGCAGCACGAGCCACAGGTCACCGGCTTCCGGGCGGAGCAGCCCGAGCAGCCGGCGGAAGGGCGGCAGGTGGGTGTGGGCGTGGGCGTGGGGATCCGCGTGGGGGGGACCGGTGCTTGCGCTGATCGGCGCGTGGGCGAGAGCGGCACTCGGTTCGCTCACGGTGGGCCTCCGGTGGAATCGGGTCCAGGGTTCTCCGGTTATTCTCTGCCGGCGGCCCGTTCTTTCAACCGCTCGCGGCCCAGGAGCGGCGCCCCCACAAAAGGCGGGGCCGCCTGGCGCCTTACTTCGGCTGGTTCCTGGACGGCCAAATCACCCGGCCGGGGGTGGTCGTCCTGGTGCTGTAGAGGGTGCCCCCGCCGGTGACGAAGAGCGTCTTCCGGTCGGCGCCCCCGAACGCGCAATTGGTCACCTCGTCGGTGGGCACCGCGAGGAACGCGAGCAACTTCCCGCTCTCGGGGTCGATCACGTAGATGCCGCCCTTCACGTCGGTCGCCGGCTCCGCCGGCGGGTTCGGCTTGTTGAGCCCGCCGGCCACGTACAGCCGCCCCTTCGCGTCCTGTTTGATGCCGTCGGGACCGCGGCCCGTCTTCCAGTCGTACAGGAGCTTCTGCGATTTGAGATCGACGGTCCCGTCGGCCTTCAGGTCGAACCGGTAGAGCTTCCGCGCGCCGCCCTTGTCGTTGTTGTTGTCGGCGACGAACAGGAACTTGTCGTCGGCGGAAACGAGCACACCGTTGGCGCGCTCGACCTCGCGCCCGATGATCCGGCTCACCTTGCCGTCGGTGTCGATGCGGTACACACCCTCAATGGTTTTGCCGTCGGCGTCCTTCTGCTGCATGTCGGTGCGCGGGCCGTAGCGCGGGTCGCTGAAGTAGATGCGGTTCTTGGAATCGAGGGTGAGGTCGTTGGGCTGGTTGTACTTCTTCCCGCCGAACGAGTCCGTGAGCACCGTCCGCTTGCCGTCGCGGTCGATGCGCGCCACCGCGCGCGCCACCGGTTCGCAGCAGACCAACTTGCCGTCGCGGTCGAAGAGCAGACCGTTGGTGCCGGCCTTCTCACGCCAGACCTTGCTCTCGCCCTTTGGGGTGAGCTGGTGAATGCCTTTTTCGCCACTCGTCAGCACGCCGAGTTCGGCGTCCCACGCCGGCCCCTCGCCCGCACTGCCTTTCGCGGCGAGCGTTTCCAAGAACGCATTCCGCTCAAAGATCGGTTCGCCCGGTTCGGCACCAGCAAGCCCCAGCGCTTTCAGCGGATCGCCCGGGTTGAGAACGAGGTCGGCCTCTTTACCGAGCAACTTGAAGACACGGGCCGCGGGTGCGTAGGGGGGGACGAGTTCGGCGGGCGTGAGCGATTTTCCGCTCGACGAAGCCCCGCCCGCGATCACCACCCGCTTGGGGGCGCACAGCGCTGCGAGGTGCCCCACGTCGCCGACATCGCGCAGGATGCCCGGGGCGAGCGTCCCCAACCGCTGGTCGGAGAACGGCGCGTCGGTGACGAAACTCGCGAGTGTGTTTACCGCGAGAACTTTGGTGACGCGCTTGTCTCGGGCACCGACGCAGAGCGCGACCACCCCCGCCGGGCCTTCGCCGACAACGATGACCTCACGGGGCAAGCCGTGGCGGACACGTTCGAGAGAGTCCATCGCCTGCCGCACATCAAGCGCCCACTGACCCAAGAGGGGGCGCCCGAGCCACAGCCCCCACTCCGCGGAGTTATGATCCGGGGCACGGCCGACGCGCTCAGAACGGGTCGCGAGCGGCCCGGTTGCGCGCAAAGTCACGGAAACGAGGTCGCAGCAGGAATTCAAGAACCGCTGCGCCAAAGCGCTGTTGATTGCCTTTTCTGCCCCGTCCATGTGAATCAACACGACGAGCGGCGTGTATTGAAAGCGCGCGGGGACGTCCGGGGCTTTGTCGAATCCCGGCGGCAGGAGGTGTTCAAAGCCCGCTGGAACTCGGATCGACAGCGAAAGACTTGGAGCGTTTCGGAGCTGCGCGTGGATGCGAATGCCGGGTTCGGGATCGAGTCCGTAACCGCCCTCTTCGTGTTCATTGTTTTTGGGGTAACTGCTCGTGAGGCCGCCCAGCGTTTCCTCGGTCAGCACCTTCCGCAACCGCGCGCTCTCCTTGGTCCACTCGTTCGCGATCTTCGGAACCGGCTTCGCGGCGAGCAACTTCTTTGCTTCTTGGGCCGCGAACTTGGGGATCGTCACGAAGTCCTTGGGGCGCGTGTCGCCGGGGTAGCAGCGCAGATCTTCGGGCTTCTCGGTGGTGAACTTCGGTTCGGGGATCGGATCGCCCTTGCCCTCGCCCTTGAGGTGAAGCGTCATGAACCCGTACATGGTCTCGCGCATCGCCTTGTTGTAGTCGTGCGGGGACTCGAAGATGGCGTGCTGGAGGTTCTCGGACTTGCCGAGCAACTTGAAGACCGGCGCCGTGAGCGCCAGCGATTTCTTCGCCTCGCCCACGGAGAACTGGATGCCGTCCTTCGTCGCGTTCACGACGCACAGCGCGCGCGGCGCGACCAACCCCAGCACGGCCCATTCTTCGGTGAACTTGAGCGCGCCGGGAACGACCTCGCACATGCAACACGCGGTCTGCAAATACGCCTGATAGTTGCCGACCGAGCACACCGGCATGACCGCTTTGAACCGCCTGTCCCACGCGCCGGCGTACATGGTCTGGTTGCCGCCGCCGCTGGCGCCCGTGATGCCGATCTTGTCCTTGTTCACTTCGGGGCGCGTTTCGAGGTAATCGACGGCCCGCATGTTCTCGTACACTTGAAGCCCCGAGAGCGGGGTGCCGAGCGGGAGCAGCGTCGCGGCGGTCATGTCGCCGTGGTACTCGCCGAGCGCCGTTCCGACCCCGCGCTCGCCGGCGCCGAACGCATCGACGCACAGCACGACGAACCCGAGCTTCGCGGCGCCGATGCACCGCGCCTGGACGGTCGGGTCTTGCTTCGCGCCTTTCCAGTGCCCGTGAACCATGAGGATCGCCGGGGCCGGCTTCTTCTTCGCGCCGTCGGGAACGTAGAGGTTGCACGTCATCCGGACCCCGGGGCGCGTCTGAATGGTGAGCTTCTCGACGCTGTACCCGTCGCGCGCGAGCGCCTCGCCGTGCTGTTTGGGGTCCAGGTCGCACGGCTTGTGGGGGAAGCACGCCTCCCCGCCCCACGCGGCGAACAGGTTCTTGCGTAACTCGGCTTCCTGTTTGGTCCACTCCGCGACGGTAGCTGGTGCCTTGTCGCCTTTCCGCAGGTCCGCGGCCTGCTTGATGACGAACGCCTGGTACTGCTTGTTGGGCGGAACCTCGTCGGCCGCGCGTGCGGCAAGAGGCAGAGCGAGCAACGCGACGAGCGCGAGGGGCACGGTTCGCGACATGAGATCACCAGAGGAGGGCAGGGCGGGTAGGCGACAGTGTGACGCGGCGCGGGGCACAGGGCAAGGGATATCGTCCGGAGGTGGAAGTCTTGAGGGCTCGCCAGGGCGTGCGGTATCGTTGATGGATGTCCAAATCGACCGTCACCGCCGATTTTAACAACGCCGATGCGCTGGGGCGTCTTCGTCTCAGCATTGTCGGCGCGATCCGCGACTTCGCGCGGCTCGGTGTGCGCTTGCAAGATGGCTGGCACATCACCGTTTCCGACAACGAAGGTCTCGAAGCCGACGGCGAGGTCGTTTACTCCAGCGAAGAACACATCTGGGTTGCGAAGATCGATTGGGGCGCGATTCGGCACCTGCCAGCACCCGCGACAACCGAACAAGCCTGACCCGCCGGGCGCCGGTAAGCCCTCGCCGGCGGGCCGCACACACCGGAAACGGATTACGAGGGCAATTGC
>DASWYH010000741.1:0-7709 GCA_036405095.1 Gemmata sp.
ACCTCCCGGCACTCCTCGAACGGTGCCCGCCAGTGGGAATCACGATCGCCTTCGAGCTATCGAACTCGGACGAACTGGTTCTGTGCGGGCTCGCGCGGTGGTGTCGCGGGCTGCGTTTCACCGCCGGGTACGCCGGGCGCGCGGAACTCGTCGCCGCGATGTCGCACGCGCCGGAGACGAGCGGCGTGCGGGCGCTCCTGTTCGAATCGCATGACAGCGAAGCAACGGCCCGTGCCCTCAACGCGATTGCCGGTTCGCCGAACTGGTCCGGGCTGCGCGAACTCACGTTCACCGCACTCGGCTCCGGCACGGACGTGAGCGACGCGCTGGGGCGGCTCCTGCGCGCCCCGCACCTCCGCGGGCTCCGGCGGCTGCACCTGGGCCAAGCGGGAAACGTTCTCGACTTGCTCCCGGCGATTTGTGGGTTGCCCGAGCTGCGCGAGCTGCTCCTCGAAAACGGTGGGCTCGGCGACGCCGGGGCCGAACAGCTCGCGAGCGCCCCCGCGCTCGCGACCCTGCGGCACCTCGACTTGCAACACAACCAGATCGGCGGGCGCGGGGCGTCGGCGCTCATCGCGTCGCCGCACCTCAAGAACCTCGCGGTCCTCGACCTCGACCACAACCCGGTGCGCAACCTCGACCGCGCCGCGCTCGCGGGCGCTCCCGCCGGGGGGCTCCGCACGATCGGGTTCCACGGCGCCCGGCTCACCGTGCGCGACATCACCGCGCTGACCACCAGCCCCCGGCTGTCGGAACTGGCGTACTTCGACGCGGACAACAACGGGCTCGCGGAATCGGCGCTCGCGCGGCTCGTGCAGGGGTTCGGTGACCACCCGCCCGCGATCCTGTATCTGGCGAGCAACAACATCCGGGAGGCCGGCGTCGCGGCCCTCACCTCGTGGCCCGCGGCGGCCAACATCGACATGCTGCACCTGATCGGGAACACGCTCCCCACTGCGTCCGCAAAGGCCATTGCGGCGTGCCCGCACTTGCAGCAACTGACCCACCTGTGCGCCGGGACGGCGCACCCGGCCGGGCGCAAGGCGCTGAAAGCCTGTTTCGGCGACCGCGCGTTCGTGTGACCGACCCCGGTTCGTAAAACGACCGGATGTCGCATCCGGCCCCCCCGCGCCTGTGTACGGTCGAAGCGGTGCTGCTCGCGCTCGCGTTCGCGCTCGCGTACACGCAGTCGCCGCTGTACTACTCGAACCAGAACCAGTACCTGCTGCACGGGGCCGCCCTCGCGGGCCGGGGGCACCTCGCGAGCGACTGGCTCGCGAACACCCGCGACCCCACCCCGCTGTTTTCGCTCCTCGTCGCGGGGGCGTTCCGGGTCCAGCCGGACTTGCTCCAGGTGGCCTACTTTGTGCTCTTGATGAGCTACTTCCTGGCGGTGCGGTGGCTGGTTGCGGCGGTGCCCGGGACCCCCGACACGCGGGCCGCACGGGTCACCTTCGCGGCGCTGTTCACGGCCGCGCATGCGGCGCTTTTGCGCTGGGCGTCGGTCCAGGTCACGGGCACAGATTACCCGTGGTACTTTCAGGCGGGGGTGGCCTCACAGTACCTACTCGGGACGGGCATTCAGCCGTCGGCGTTCGGGGTGCTGCTGGTGTGGGCGGTGGCCGCGTTCGCGAACGGGCGCCCGGTGCGGGCGTGCGCGCTGGCCGCGTCCGCGTGCTGGTTCCACTCGACGTACCTGCTCCCGTCCGGGTTGCTGGTCGCGGGGTTCGTGTGTGCCTCCCCGCGCGACCGCCGCACCGCGCTTCTCGGGGGGGCGGTCGCGCTGGCGGTGGTCGCGCCGGTGATCGCCTTCACCGTGTGGCGGTTCGACCCGTTCGCCCCGGGCACGCACCGGGCTCTGGACATCCTCGCGGACACGCGCATCCCGCACCACTGCCGGCCGGCGCGGTGGTTCGACCTCGTTGCCGGGCTCCAGCTCGTGTGGGTCGCTCTGGGTCTGCTCCTCGTTCGGCGCACGGCCTTTGGCCGCTCACTCGCGCTCGCCGCCGGGGGCGGGGCGGCTCTCACGGCGGTGCAACTCGCGGTGCCGAGCGACGGGCTCGCCCTCGCGTTCCCGTGGCGCATCTCGGTGCTGCTCGTCCCGGTCGCGACCGCCGTCATCGTCGCGAAAGGGCTCGCGTGCTGGTCCCCCCCGAAGCGGTCCGAACCCGCAGCGCTCGCATTGCTCGGCGCGCTGGTCGCGGGCGGGATCGTCGTAACCGTCTGCGGGTTGGGCTACCGAACCGTTGATGAGAGCGCGCTTTACGAGTTCGTCGGCCGGACCGCCGGGCCGGGCGATGTGTACCTGATCCCGACCGACTTTCCGAAGGTCGCCAGCGGGCGCGGGGCCGTATCGAACACGTTCGCGCCGCCCCCGCGGGCGAAAGAGGGCACGAATCAGATCCCCGTCGATTTGCAGCGGTTCCGGCTCGCCACCGGCGCGCGCCTGTATGTGGATTTCAAATCGGTGCCTTACGCGGCTTCGGAAGTCGAAGAGTGGCACCGGCGGATGGTGCTCGCGTCGGCGCTCGGCAGGCCCGGGGCGTGGGACGCACCCAACCGGCACGACGAACTTAAACGTGAGGGCATCACGCACGTGATCTGGCCGACCACGAAGCCGATTGCGGTCAGCTACCTGGAGGAGGTGCAGCACGACACGGGAGGGTACACCGTTTACAAAGTGCGGTGACACCGGCTCCCGTGGTTTCGGGTTGGGCGCGTCTGGGCGGCTTTGAGTTTGAGAACGATCGCCCCTCCCGAGGCCCAAACACAACGGTGCCGGACCCCAAACGGGAAACGTCTGCGTTGTGACTCACGACCTGGAGCCGTTACTTCAGCGTTTTCACGAACTCCAGCACTTCCGTCGGGTGGCTCTTCGGGGTCACCTTGTCATAAATCTTGGCGATCTTGCCTTCCTTGTTCACCACGAACGTCACGCGCTGCGGCACCTTCGCGTTTTTCGGCGCGACGATGCCCAGCTCCTTGATCAGCTTCATGTCGGTGTCGCACAGCAGCGGCATCGGGAGTTCGTTCTTGTCGATGAACTGCTGCTGCAACTTCAGGTCGTCGGCGCTGGCCCCGAGAACGACCACGTCTTTCGGGAAGTCCTTTCCTTTCATCAGGTCGCGGAACCCGCACGACTCGACGGTGCAACCGCCGGTGAGCGCCTTCGGGTAGAAGAAGATGATAACCGTCTTGCCCTTCAGGTCCGCGATGGACAGGGTCTTGGCGCCCTTCTTCACCTTGTCGATCTGGGCCGCGGTCAGCGGCACCTCGGGGAACTTGTCCCCGACCTTCACGTTCAGGGTGGTGTCGTCAGCGCGGCTGACGCACGCGGTGAGCACACAAACCGCCGCAACAATTGCGGTCCGGGCAGCGAAGCGGAACATGGGGCAGCCTCCGTTGGGCACAAAAACGGGAACGGAACCGGGACGGGAACACCGGGCAGGATGGCGCCATTCTCGACACCCGGAGGCGTTCGTCAAGGGTCATTCGTGAGCGGGCCGGTTCCCGTGTTACGGGGCCGAACCAATGTTTCTATCGTGCCGCGCGGCCGTTTGCTACGATACGCGGAGGGGTCCGTACCAGCATGCCCCCCGCGAGAACCGCCCCGCCTCAGCGTGATCGGCCGCCCGCGGCGGAGATCGACCTACGACCGAGCGGATTTCGGGGACTTCGGCGCGGTGTTGTGAGGGCGCCCAATGAACGACGAAGCCGCGCTGCTGGCCGCGATCCTCGCGAACCCCGGGGAAGATACGCCGCGGCTCGTGTTCGCCGATTGGCTCGACGAAAACGGCCACCCGGAGCGGGCGGAATTCATCCGCGTGCAGACCGAGTTGGCGCGCCGCCCGAGCACCGAGCGCAAGACACCGGCTTATCGCGCGCTGCTCGTCCGGTTCCGGCAGCTCGTGGCCGCGCACGCGAGCCTGTGGGCGGAAGCGCTCGGCGTGCCCTCGACGCGCGCCATTTTCCGGCGCGGGTTCATCGAACACGTGACCTTCGCCCCCGATGAGGTTCCCGGCCCGAGCAATTCGGCGCTCGTGCGCGAGCCGCTCCGGCACGTAAAGGTGGAGCACCCGTTGCGCACCGGGGGGCGCCCGGCCCCCGGCGCCCCGGTGCTCCGCCGGCTGGCGTCCTGGCCCGGTCACGGGCGGTTCGACATCCTGGAGCTGAACGGGCTCGACATCCCGGCGGAGGCGATCGGGCCGTTCCTGGAAGCGCCCGCGGTGGCGCGCCTGCGTGTCCTCGCGTGCCCCCTTTCGCCGGGGGGCGTGGTGGCGCTGACCGAATCGCCCCACTTGGCCCATCTCGAACAGCTCGCGCTGGGAGCGGTGCGCCTCAGCGCCGAACAGGCGCTCGCGCTCGCCCGAACGCGAAACCTCCCGAAGTTACGGCACCTGGACCTGACGGTGCGGTGCGACCAACTCGCCGATGACGCGGACCCGGACCCGATGAGGTCGGCGATCAATGCCCTCACGGCCCGTTACGGGAACGGGGTGTACCTGAGCCGGTGGTGACCGCATGAGTGATGAAGCTGCGCTGCTGGCCGCGATCCGCGCCCACCCGGACGACGACACGCCGCGGCTGATCTACGCCGACTGGCTCGACGAGAACGGTCAGCCCGACCGGGCCGAGTTTATTCGGCTCCAGTGCCTGCCGGGTGCGGACGAAACGCAACTGATGCGTGAGGCCGAATTGGAAGAGCGGAACCGCGGGCGGTGGCTCGTGGGGCTTGGGGTGCCGCAGTTCGCGGAAGCGAACTGGGAATTTCGCCGCGGGTTTCCGGAGCGCCTCGCCACGGACATCGATTGGGCTTTGGGCCACTACGACACTCTCGCGCGCGCGCCGTGGCTACGGTTCCTGTCGCTGCGGGAAGCCGATAATTCGTCCGTGCGCGACTTCCTGGCTCGGGCGTGGCCGCCGCAGTGGGTGGAACTGGGCCTGCTGGAGAACTGGGACGTTTACGCCCGGGTCGATTACGACGCCACCCCATCGATCGTTGCAATCGCCAGCTGCCCGCAGGTGAAACGGCTCCGCCGGTTGCGGCTCTCGGGCTACACACTCGTTGAAGAAGCGCAGCGGGCTTTAGCCCCGCTCCGTGCGGCGCTCGGTGACCGCCTCGTTATCGACTGACCCTCACCCCGCGCGGCCGAGGATGTAGCGCCCCGGGTCAACCTCTGCCCGCAGGATGTGAAGTTGCTCCGCGTTCGGTTCGACGGTCGTCCCGAGCGGGTCGCACACCTCCAACTCAAAGCCGGTCGCGGCGCGGACCTGGTCGAGCGTCTTGCCGGGGTGAAGGCTCTTCACGCGCATCCGGCGCGATTCGGGGGCGAAGTCCAGAACGCACAGGTCCGTGATGACGCGGTGCGGACCGGTGTGCCGCGGCAGCCCGGCGGCCTCGCGCGCGCCGGGGCCGGTGAGGTAGCCCGGCGTGGTGAGGAAGTCGAGCTTCTCCACGAACTTCTTGGCGTCGTGCTTCATCACGATCAGCGTGCGCCAGCAGAACGACGCGAGGTCGTTGGCGCCGCCGCTGCCCGGTAAACGCACTTGGGGTTTCGCGTGCGGCCCGATAACCGTGGAGTTGAGGTTCCCGTAGGGGTCGATCTGCGCGCCACTCAGGAAGGTGTAATCGACGCACCCGCGCTGGCAGAACTGCATCACATCGGCCATTGAGGTGGCGAGCACGGCCCGGTGGAACGTGGTGCTGTCGCCGACGCTCACCGGCATCGTTGGGAGGAGGGGCGCGACGCCGCCGGCCTCGAACATGATGACCAGGTTCGGGGCGTGGGTGCGCTGGGCCAGCATTGCGGCGGCGCACGGGAGCCCGGTCCCGACCGCAACGGTCTTGCCGTCGTCGAGTTCGCGGGCGGCGCAGCAGATCATCAGTTCCATCGGGCTGAACGACATGGCACGGGACTCCGGCGCCGGAGGGAGATGAATTCGCACAGACGGAACCGCGCGCGGGTATTATTCTGACTGCATACCCGCCGGTTCGCAACAGCACGCACGTTCTGTCTTCGAGGGTACTTCGTGAGTACGGTTCCCGCGCACACCCCGGCCGCCCCGGACCAACCGACCCCGCCCCACGCCGCGAAGGTCCGCAAGCGGCGGGTGTTCTGGTTCGTCGCGGCCATTGTGGCGATGCACCTTCTGGTGCCGCTCGCGTTCCTGCCGTACACGTTCGTGTGGTGGGGGCTGCCGGTGCTGCTGATCGGGAACTTCATCTTCGGCTCGCTCGGCATCAACCTCGGCTACCACCGGATGCTGACGCACGCCGCGGCCAAGTTCCCGAAGCCCCTGGAGCGGCTGTGGGTGCTGTTCGGGGTGTGCAGCCTGGAGGGCTCCCCGCTGTGGTGGGTGTGTACGCACCGGGTCCACCACCAGCACAGCGACGAGGAGGGCGACCCGCACAGCCCGCAGGGGCACTTCTACTGGGGCCACATGGAGTGGATCTACACCGCGGACGAGCGCCGGCAGAAGCTCGACACCTACGCGCGGTACGTGCCGGACCTGATGAGCGACCGGTTCCTCCGCTGGCTGCACCGGGGCGAGAAGTGGCTGCTCGTGTGGGCCGCGCACGCGGTCGCGCTGACCGCGCTCGGGTTCGGCGCGGGGCTCCTGTTCTTCTCCGAGCGCGCGGAGGCTGTGCAGTTCGGCGTCCAGTGGTTCCTGTGGGCGGTGGTGGTTCGCACCGTGTACGTGTGGCACATCACCTGGCTGGTGAACTCGGCCGCGCACCGCTGGGGCTACCGGAACTACAAGACCAACGACCACAGCACGAACAACTGGGTGGTGGCGCTGCTCACGAACGGCGAGGGCTGGCACAACAACCACCACGCCGCGCCCCGTGCGTGTTCGCAGGGGCACCGGTGGTGGGAACTCGATCTCACGTTCACCTTCGTGCGCGCGCTGCAAATCGTCGGCCTCGCGTGGGACGTGGCCCCGGTGAAGGTGCCGCGGCACATCGCCGAGGGTGCGGCGCCGAAAGGCGAAAGCGCCCCGACCGCGTAGGGCCTGTGGAGGGCGATCGCATGGTGCCGTTCCGTGTCGTCGTGCCGGTCAAGGGCGTGAACACGTTCTGTTCGTTCGCGAACGGTCAACTGCGCCCCGAGAACCCGCTCCCGATGGTGCGCCCCGGCGAGCACGCGATCGACGACGAGTTCGGGTGGGTCGCGTGGCCCGCCGAAGACGGCAAGACCGTTCACCGCACCCACCTCGACGCGACCGAGGGCGAGGGCGGGTTCGCGCCCCTCGTGATGCCCCCGGCGTACAAGGCCGAGTGTTTGCTGTTCCACCGACAGGTGCTGTTCGTCGGCGGCGACTGCGGGAAAGAGGTGCTCGGCTCGTTCGACCTCGCTTCTCCGGAACCGGAGTGGGTGCCCCTGGCTGTGCCCGAAGAGTTCCGTCGGTACGGCAAGCGGATCGATGATCTGCTGCTCGACGGCGACCGGCTCATCGCGGTCGATGACGTTGTCTTCCCAAAATATTTGCTCCGGTACGATGTGACGAACCCCCGCGCGGCACAACTTGCCGGTGTCATCGGCTTGCTTGCGCATAGTGGGAACGAAACCATTCATTGCGGTGCGCTCGGCGAAAGTTGGCTCGCCATCCTGTCTCGCAGCGTCACGATGGGTGGTGGGGCTAACTTCATTGGCTTGCTCGGGCGCCAGGACTTGGGCGAGCGCGGGTGTCTGTCCGCTCCGAGCGAC
>DASWYH010000742.1:0-1992 GCA_036405095.1 Gemmata sp.
GTCCGAACGCGCCGAGCCCCGGTAAGGACCCGACCTTCGCAACCGACGGTTTCAGGAGCGCGGTATCCGGGTCCGGAGTGTGTCGGTGTGTCCCTCTCCCGTTGCGGGAGGGGCACACACCAGCCCGGTCGCTCTTCCGGCCGAATCCAGTAATTTCAAGGGGTCCGTGGTCAGTTACCCGTGCAGCCGCGCGGCCCGATCCGGAAACGAGTGCCCCCCCGCGCCGGCAGGGGGGGGCCGCGCCCGGGTTCCCTTGAGCGGGAGCCGGGTTTCCGTTATGAGCCTGGCGCCCCGCCCCCCCTTGAGGCGCACGGATGCAGATCGGATCTGAGCGAATCGCCCGGCGGTTGGATGTGGTTGCCGTCGTCGGGCTGTTGGGGTGGCTCCTGTTCGACCTCACCGCGCGCACGCTGTTCGGGTCGGTGCCGTGGCCCCGATCGGTCGTCGATTACCGCATCATCTACGACGCCAGCCGCTTCGTCGTCGAAACGCACACGTACCCGACCGACAACCCGTACCCGTACCCGCCCCCGGCGGTCGTGATCCACGCCGCGAGCGCGGTGTTCCCGTTCGGGGTGTCGGTGGCCCTCTGGCTCGCACTCACCGGGCTCGCCGCCGGGGCCGTGTACGCCTCACTCGCGCGCACCCTCGACCTGGGCGCGCGGCGCGGGCACCTGATCCTGCTGCCGCTCGCGCACCTCGTCGGGGCGTACTACTTCCAGTGGGACATGCGGTCCCTGAACTGCAACCTGATCGTCCTCGCGGCCGTCACGTTCGGCTGCGGCGCGCTGGTGCGCGGGCGCGACCGGTGGGCCGGGTTCTGGTTCGCGCTGGCCGTCGCGCTGAAGGTGCTCCCGGTGCTGGTGCTCCCGTACCTCGCGTGGACCCGGCGCTGGCGCGCGTTCGCGTGGGCCGTTGGGTTCTCGGTCGCGTTCTGGGGCGCGGGGCCGTGGGTGGCGTTCGGGGGCGAAGGGGCGGCGCGGGTGTACCGCGGGTGGGCCGTCGAACTCACCCGCGCGACCGGCGCCGAACTGAAGCACCGCCACCCGATCATGATTTCGCTCGACAAGGCGACCCTGCACGCGTTCGCGGGCGACCCGGTGCCGGCCCGGGCGCTTTCGCTCGCGGTGTGCGGGATATGGGTGGTCGTGGGGCTCGCCGGGGCGGCTTCCTGTTGGGGGCACCGGGCGCGCGACGGCGCCAGCACCCTGGTTCACGTTTCGCTGCTCGTTCTCGGGCCGGTCGCGGTGAACCCGTATTTGGAAGCGTACCACCTGGTGCCGCTCGTGGTTCCCGCGCTCGTGCTGCTCACGATCGCCACCGACCGCGGGCGCTCCACACGGGCGCGGGGGCTCGCGCTGGCCGGGTTCGTTCTCGGTGTGGTGGTTCTGAAGGTGTCCAGCCCGTGGCCGCTCCGCGGGCTGCTGGTGAACGCCCAGGCGCTCGTGTTGTGTGCCGCCGCCGTGGCCCTGACGTGGCGCCGGGCGCGCGTGCTCGCGCCGACCGCCGGGGCACGACCCGCCACCGAGGCGAAGGGCCGCGGGCTGCTGGGGCGGGTCACACGGTACGCGCGCGTGAACCCCGTAACCGGGCCGTCAGGGCCAGCACCAGAACCAGGGCGAGCGCAACCGCACTGACCCACCACCCGATGCGGTACGAGCGCGGCGCGAACCGGAACTCGGCGCCCCGGGCGCCCGCGGGCACCGGCACCGCCCGGAACGCGTGGTTCGCGCGCACCACCTCGACTTCGGCGCCGTCCACGCGGCACGTCCAGCCGGGGAACCACACCTCGGAAAGCACCAGCCACCCGGCGGAGCCGTCGAGTTCAACCGTCACGTGGTTCGCGCCGGTCCCCACGACCCGCGCCGTACCGGGCCTCGCGCCGGCCGGTTGTGACACCGCGGTGTCACTCGGTACGAGAACCGTTTGGGCGAAGTCGCACGATTTGAGGGCCGGGAGCGTTTCGCCGAAGGCGTGTCGGGCGCGCGGGAC
>DASWYH010000743.1:0-6051 GCA_036405095.1 Gemmata sp.
CGGGCGGCCCAAGGGATTCACACTCATTGAGTTGCTGGTGGTGATCGCGATCATTGCGATCCTTATCGGGTTGTTGCTCCCCGCGGTGCAAAAGGTGCGCGAGGCCGCCGCGCGCATGAAGTGCCAGAACAACCTCAAGCAGATCGGGTTGGCGCTCCATAGCTACGAAGGCACCGCCGGGCACTTCCCGGCGAATGGTGTTTATCCGGCGGGGGCGACCGCTTCGGATTCGTATTCCGCGCTCGCCCGCATCCTCCCGCACATCGAACAGGCCAACCTGTATCAGTTCGTCGATCTTAATGCGGCAGCGAACACACAGAACGCGATCACCTCGCAACGGATCGCCATTTACCTGTGCCCGAGCGAGGTGAACGACACGGCCAAGCCCCCGACGGGAACGCAAACCATCACCCGTTATCCGCTGAACTACGCGGCCAATGTCGGATCGTGGATGGTGTGGAACCCGGTTACCGGGCAGGGGGGCGACGGGGCCATTGTGTTGACAAGCAACTCGAACGGCGGGACCCGGCACGCGGACTTCACGGACGGTCTGAGCAGCACGGTCGGCTTCGCGGAGGTGAAGGCCTATGGGGCGTACCTGCTCGGCGGGGCGCCGACCGCGACCCCGCCGGCAACACCGGCCGAACAGCTCGCGCTCGGCGGGAGCCTGAAAACCAACTCCACCCACACCGGCTGGACCGAAGGGCAAACGTTCCACAACGGGGTCACGTTCGTCCACACCCCGAACACCGTCGTGAGCTACACCGACCCCACGGGCACGTACACCGTGGACTACGTGTCGAGCCGGGACGGGTCATCGGCGACGGCGCCCTCCTTCGCCGCAATGACATCCCGCAGTTACCACACGAATGTGGCGAACGTGCTCTCGATGGACGGCTCGGTGCGGAGCGTTTCGAGTTCGGTGACCCTGTCCGCGTGGCGCGCGGCTGGCACCCGCAATGGTGGTGAAACAGTTGGGTTGGATTCGTGACGCGTCCGAGCCGATAGATCGGTTACCCCGGAATGGGTGGCGACGGTGCGGGCCGCGGTGCCGGCCCCACTTCCTGATCCGCACGACCCGCGCACTCGTTGCGGCCCGCTCGATCGGTGCAGCCACTATCGCCCCGGATTTGGAACTCCGTAGGGAGACGAGAGGCACTCCACAACTGCCGGGCCGCCGCTGCCCGCCCACGCTAACGCGAGCCGAACCGTGAAATTTACGAATCGAAGGGCGCCGAGAAGAATCGGAGCGGCCACCGGTTCCCGTGCGCGATAAACAACACCTATCCGCGATCGACTCGCCAATCCCGGACTCGCCCGACACAATGAATTAACTATCTGGAGTGCATCAGTGCCAATCCGTCCCATGTCTCATTTCAACTGGCAGGTGTTGCGCGCCGCGAAGCGGAGCAAGAAGCCGCTCACCGGCCGCGCGCTGCGCCTGATGCCGACCCGCAACACGAAGGACGGCTCGTTCCTGACCGCGCTCGTTGACGAGGGCCTGTTGACCTACGTCACAGGGGACACGTCCGCTCCGTTCGATGCGACTTACGCCCTCACTGAGAAGGGGCAGCACGCGGCCGAGTACGGCGAGTACGAATACGAGCTGAAGCGCCCCGCGGCGGTCGCGCCGGCACCGAAGGCCGGTGGCTCGGCCCCGAAGGCCGGAAAGAGCGCGAGCAAGAAGTGACGTTCCGGATCGAACTTCACGATGGCGCCTGAATGGCTCGATTTCTGATCACCGGCGCATCAAGTGCCCAGGTTTAGGGATTTCGGTTCGGCGTCTGCATGTCAGTGAAGAAGGGGTGTCATCGGCCCCTGTCGCCCGAGGCCGTTCCGATCGCCCCGCCCCTTCCAGACGCACCGGTGGGCACATCCGGCTTGAGATGGTATCCGGTGCTCTTCGGTTCGAGCTTTCGACATTAGCCGGCACGAGCGCTGGCAAACGCGATTTCCGGTCCACTGACCCGCCCCCCCGAGCGGCATTACGCCCCCGAGGTCCGGTTCCACGCGGGCACTCGCACGGCCCCGTACCCGAGTGGGGCGCCCCTTGTTTCGGAGCCGCGACCGCAAGGGCACGGGGAGCGTGCCCGATTCGGTGCCGGAACCCGGTGGCGCACCGACCGAGCGCCCGCTCGGCTTTTGGCTGTAGTCCCGTGGTGCCCTTCGGTACAATCAACTGCACTCCGCACCTACACGGGTTCGCACATGACCCGACTCGCTGTTGTATTTGTGCTTCTGACCCCTCCGCTCGCGGCCCGCGCGCAGAACGACGGGCACCCCGAAGCCGCGCCCGTTGCGCGCTGGCGGTTCACCGAGGCAAATGAACCGGGCGTGACAAAAGAGTCGGCCAAGCGACTCGAACCCGGCCCGCGCGCGCCGACGTACCCCGCGTTCTCCGCGACCAACACCGCTCTGGCGTTCACCGGTGCGAGCGCCGGTCTCACCGTCCGCGAAGTCGATCTGCCCAAAACGAACCTGCGCTTCGGTGCGAACGAGTCGATCACGCTTGAAGCCTGGGTGAAGGTGACCGAACTCAAGGACGGGGCTTATGCGTACATCGTCGGGAAAGGGCGCAACCGCAACGCCGGGTTCCCGGAGAAGAACCAGAACTACGCGCTGCGGTTGAAGGGCGAAAAGGGAGCGGCCCGCGTGTCTTTCCTTTTCGCCAGCGAACCGACAAAGGACAAACCGGCCGAGTGGCACCGCTGGACGACCACAACGGGCTTCGCCCCCGGCGGGTGGCACCACATCGCGGTGGCCTACACGTTCGGGAAACCGAACAGCGCACGAGGGTACATTGACGGCGCGGCCGTGAAGGGGGCCTGGGACGAGGGCGGCGCGACGGCCCGCGCTCCGGTGAGCGATGCGGACGATCTCGCGCTGGGAACCGGGAACGGCGGTGGGGCCGGGAACTCGTTCCGCGGTTCGCTCGATGAAGTGGCGATCTGGCGCGCGGCCCTGCCCGACGCGGAACTGAAGGGCCGTTACCAGTTCATTCCGCCCCCGCCGGTGGTGAAGCGGTCCGATGTGCCGAAGGGCGCGGTTCTGGTGCAACTCTGCGAAGAAGGTTTGCCGAATCGGAACTCGTGGCCGGAGCTGCCGCCGCGCGCCACCGAGAGCTACCGCGAGGACGTGTTCGGGTTCTTCGCGGTGCCGCACAAGTACGTCGATACGGGGGTGCGCGGCGACCGCGCCAACCCGTACCTGCTGCGCGCCGCAGCGGTTGTGAAGTTGCCGCCGGGGCGGCACCGCGTGCTGCTCCGCGGGCGCGGCGCCGCGCGGCTCTACTTCGACGAGAAGTTGCTCCTCACGACGCCCTTTCCGCCCACTGACAGCAGCGGACACGGCACCGTCGCGAAACCCGAAAGTTACCTGAACCTCGGGCCGGACTTCCGCTTCGCCCCGCCGGGCAACCGCGAAGCGTGGGCGCACTTCGAGGCCCCGGGCGGGGAGCACCTCGTCGTGCTGGAAACGATCGTGGGCAACTACCTCGGCACCAACAAGCGCCGCCCCGAACTGGGTGAAACGGTGGTCGCGGTGTCGCTCGCGGGGAGCGACTCCTGGAGCCTCCTGAGCCCCGGCAACCGGGCGGTTCCGTACACCGATGCCGGTTGGGCCGGATACGAGGCGGAGCGCGAGGCGCACCTCGACCACGTGAACGCCGCGGCCCGCGTGGCGAAGCGCCGGGAGCACGAAGGGTACTGGAACGCGCGCCGCACCGCGGCCACGGCCTGGCTCGCGGCGACACCGGACGAAAAGGCCCCCGCGCTGCCGAAGGGTTACCCCGCGAACAACCCGATCGACCACTTCCTCGGCGCGAAAATCGAGCAGGTCAAACAACAGGCTTCGGCGCCCCCCGGGGCGATCGATTTCTACAAGCAGGTGCAGCCGATTCTCGAAGCGAAGTGCTCGGGGTGCCACACCGGGGACAAGCCCAAGGGCGGGTTGCGGCTCGACAGCCGCGCCGCCGCGCTGGCAGGAGGGCGGAGCGACGGCCCGGCAGTCGTTCCCGGCAAACGCGGCGCAAGCGCGCTCCTCGTTCGCGTGAAGGGGGAGGGCGAGGGCGTCATGCCGCCGAAGGGCGAGAAGCTCACTGGGGCCGAGATTCGGACCCTCGAAACCTGGATCGAGGAAGGTGCCCGCTGGCCGGAACTGGACGCGACCCACACCGCGCTCACACCGCTCAGCGACGACCTCACGTTCTTGCGCCGGGTCACGCTCGATACGGTCGGCGTCGTCCCGACCCCGGACGAAATTCGCGCGTTCCTCGCCGACAGGGCACCGGACCGGCGCGCAAAGGTGATCGACCGCTTGCTCGCCGACCCGCGGTGGGCCGACCACTGGATGGGCTACTGGCTCGACGTGCTCGCCGAGAACCCGAACATCATCAACCCGACGCTCAACAACACCGGCCCGTTCCGCTGGTGGCTGTACGAATCGTTCCGGGACAACAAGCCGATGGACCTGTTCGTCACGGAACTGCTGCGGATGCGCGGGAGCGCGCGGTTCGGCGGCCCGGCCGGGTTCGGGGTGGCGTCCCAGAACGACGTGCCGATGGCGATGAAGGGCACCGTCGTTGCGGCGGCGTTCCTGGGCGTCGAGATGAAGTGCGCCCGGTGCCACGACGCCCCGGCTCACACGTCTTCCCAGCGCGACCTGTTTGAGCTGGCGGCGATGCTCGGCGCGAAGCCGGTGAAGCTGCCGGCGTCGAGTAGTGTGCCGCTCGACAAGGTTCACGAGGGCGGGCGGAAGCCGCTGATCCGGGTGACGCTGGCCCCGGGCACCGAGGTGGCCGCGAGGTGGCCGTTCCAGCGGTTCGCCAAGGAGGAACTCGGCGCGCAACTCGCGGAAGACCCGAGCGACGCGCGCGACCGGCTCGCGGCGCTCGTCACCGCCCCCCAAAACGAGCGGTTCGCACAGGTGCTCACGAACCGCGTCTGGAAGCGGCTCATGGGCCGCGGCATTGTGGAACCCGCCGAGGACTGGGAGCGCGGGCGCCCGTCGCACCCGGAGCTCCTGCGCTGGCTCGCGCGGGAACTCGTTCGCGGCGGGTACGACGTGAAGCACCTGTCGCGGCTGATCTTCAACTCGCACGCCTATCAGCGCGCCGCGGACCCCGCGCTCAAAGAAACGCCGGTACTGTTCACCGCCCCGGCCCGCCGGCGGCTCACCGCGGAACAGGTCGTTGACGGGCTGTTCGCCGCGGCAGGCAAGCCGTTCCGCGTCGAAGAGGCCAGCCTGGACATTGATGGCGTGCGCGAGCTGAGTAGTTCGATCACCCTGGGCCAACCGCGGCGCGCGTGGATGTTGACCAGCACGTCGAACGAGCGCGACCGGCCGAGCCTGTCGCTTCCGCGCATCCAGATGGTGGCGGACGTGCTGGAGGCGTTCGGCTGGCGCGGGGCGCGCCAGGACCCGGTCACCACCCGCGAGTCCGCGACGAACGTGCTTCAGCCCGCGGTCCTTCAGAACAGCCCCGTGAGCGTGTGGCTCACGCGCTTGAGCGATGACCACGCGGTCACGGGGCTCGCACTCGCGGCGCGGTCGCCGGACGAACTCGTGGACGAACTGTTCCTCCGCGTACTGACCCGCAAGCCGACGGAGCGGGAGCGCCGAACGTACACCGAGTACCTGCGCCGGGGCTTCGACGACCGCGCGCAGGTGCCCGCGCCGAAACCGCCCGCGAGGCGCCACCCGGAGCCCTACGTGTCGTGGTCGAACCACCTCGCTCCGGAGGCGACCACCGTTAAACTCCAGCAAGAAGAGGTTGCGCGCCGTGGGGACCCGCCCTCGGCTCGACTCGCACCCGAATGGCGGTCGCGCATGGAGGACGTGCTCTGGGCCGTGTTGAACGCTCCCGAGTTCGTGTTCACGCGGTGAGTGTCCCCGGGACCGCGGGCGTCCCGCCCGCAACCGGTTTGGGCCTTGCGGGCGGGACGCGCTCTGGGCCGTGTCGAACGCTCCCGAGTTCGTGTTCGCGCGGTGATTGTCCCCGGGACCGCGGGCGTCCCGCCCGCAACCGGTTTGGGCCGCAAAGGGCAAAGTGAA
>DASWYH010000744.1:0-4779 GCA_036405095.1 Gemmata sp.
CACGCGGTCCCGAAGGGCCGGGCGCGCGGTCGCCGGGAACGGGGCCGACGGGTCGGCGTGCAGCGAAGACGCCGCGAACGCGAGTTGCTCCCCAAGTTCCTCGCCGGAGCGCGCGGCGAACCCGACCGCGAGCTTGTGCTCCGCGCCCGGCGCCGCGCGGAACCACTCGCGCGCAACGGCCTCAATGTTCCGCTCCCGGTGCGCGTGCGCGAACCGGGACAGGGTTTCGATCCCGGCGAGCAACTCGCCCGGCGCGTCGCCCGAGACCACGAACGCGGCTTCGGCCCGCGCCCCGAGGGGCTGCGCGCGTTCCGGCGCGGGCGCCCGCGCCGCCGGCTCTTCGAGGAGGAACGCGAAGTGCGTCCCGTCCGCGCCCCGGGACCGCACACAGGCCCGGCGCGGGCCGTCCGCCCGGTTGTGGAGCCAGAAGCTCGCTCCTCCGGTTGCGGCCCCGGGCAGGATCTCCTGGTACAGCGCCGCGCACGCTTCCAGCACCGACACCGCACCGGACGCCGCGCCCGCGTGCCCCGTCCGCTCCTCAACGGCGCCGAGCGCAACCGCGCTCTCGCACGAAAGGCCCGCATCGGTTGCGGCGCGGCCCAGCGCCTCGGTTCCGTCGGCCGCAACACCCACCCCCCGGATCACGGCGTAGATGCGGTCGCCGGCGGCTTCGGCATCAGCCAGACGCTTCAACACGAGCGCCACCGCGCCATCGGCCGGGCACTCGGTCCTGTTCGGGAGGACGGCCCGCGGGTCGCCCGCCAGATCGACCCCGCCCACCAGGACGCGATCGAGTTCCTTCGCCTGGAGCGCGCGGACCCCGAGTTCTATCGCCCGCGCGGCCGAGCCCTCTTCGCTGCACACCGTGTGACTCGGCCCGCCGAAGTGGAACGTCCGCGCGATGCGGCTCGCGGCGATGCTCCCGAGCGCGCCCATCGTCCGGTTCGCGGTCAGGGGCGGCGACGCGGCGTCCGGATCGGCGCCGCTCCCGATCAGGCTCCAGCGCAGGTGAAAGTTCGTCGTGTTGAGGTCGAGCCCGAGGCCGATGAACACGCCCGTTGTCGGGTCGCCTTCGCTCCTGGCCTCGCCCCGTGCCCCGGCCGCGTCGTCCAGCGCCGCCGCCGCCACCTGGAGCATGAGCAACTGCTGCGGGAGCGCCTCTTCGAGTTCCTTTGGCGGAACGCGGAACCGGTCGATGGGGAGCCTCAGTTCCTCGATGTAGAAGCCGGGCGGGCACGGCTCCGGCGCCAGGGCCCAGCCGTTCGTTTTGGTGCCCGCGTCCGCCCCCGTAGCGCCCAGCAGGTGCTCTTGAAGCGCCCGCGCATCGCTCCACGGGCCGACGTGTGCGGCCACCCCGACCACCGCGACCGGCTCCGCGGGCTTGGGCGCCTTCGGCCCGGACTCGCGCACCCCGGCCGAGATGAGCCGCGGCGTCTTGCCGGTGCCCGTGCGCGCCAGAGTGCCGGTCCACTCTTCGATGAGTGCGTGCGCGTTGACCCCGCCGAACCCGAACCCGCTGACCGCGGCGCGGCGCGGCGCGGTGGCGGACTGGCGGCCCCAGCGCTTCGCCTCCCGCAGCACCTCGAACGGCCCGTTCTCGTACCGCAGCGCGCCCCCGGGGGTCGCGAAATTGGCCTGCGGCGGGAGCTGCCCGTGTTCCAGCGCGAGCAGCACCTTCGTGAGCGCCGCGGCCCCGGCCCCGGTGAGGAGGTGCCCGACCGTGGACTTGACCGACCCGATGACGCACTGCCCGGGCGCCCAGCCCGATTCGCCCCACAGCTCGCGCAGGCTGTCGAACTCGACCTGGTCGCCGACGGGCGTGCCGGTCGCGTGGCACTCGATCAGTTGCACGTCGTGCGGCTGCCAGCCGGCGCGCCCGTAGGCCGCCCGCATCGCGCGGAGCTGCCCCTCCTTGGCGGGCGCGAGCAGGTTCCCGTGCATGTCGTTTGAGACGCCGACCCCGGCCACGATCCCGCGGATGGAGTCGCCGTGTCTGAGCGCGTCGCTGAGCCGCTTCAGCACGAACACGCCGGCCCCTTCGCCCACGACGAGCCCGTCGGCGCGGGCGTCGAACGGCGAGCACCGCCCGCTCGGGGCGAGCGCCCGGAGCTGTGCGAACCCCATCTGCGTGTACTGGCAGTCCGGGCGCGAGCACCCGCCCGCGAGCACCGCGTCGGCGCGCCCGGCGAGCAACTCGTCGCACGCGAGCTTGATCGCGTACAGCGAGGACGCGCACGCCGCATCCAAAGTGAAGCTCCCGCCGCCGAGCCCCAGCCCCTTTGCGAGCAAACCCGCGGGGAGCCCGGCGACGTAGCGGTTCAGCGCGTGAACCGGCGCCCCTTCGGGCAGCCCGAGCGGCCCGCCGAGGACCGCGCGGCACAGGTCGTTCGCGCGATCGGTCGGCAGGCAGATGTTGCCCAGCACCACACCCACGCGCGCCCGGTTCACGTTTGCGGTTTTGGCGCCGCGCCACGCCCGGGCGCCGACATCGAGGACGAGGTGGAACAGCGGATCGAGGTCGCGCACCAGCCCCGCCGCGAGGTCGAGCCCGCTGAGGTCCGGCTCGAACGGGTCGAGGTAGTAGCCCCGCGTGGAGTACGCGGTGTCCGGGTGCGCGACCCGCGGGTCCGTACACCGCTCGGGCGGGAGCGCCCAGCGCCCGGCGGGCACCTCGCGCGAGCAGTCGGTCGCCGCGGCGATGTTGGCCCAGTACCGGCCCAGATCGGCGCCGGCGCCCGGGAACCGGCCCGCGACGGAAACGATAGCGATTTGGTCCGTGGTCATTGGTCCTCGGTCCTCGGTCCTGGTCCGCGCCACCGGACGGCGCCAGGGGTTCCGGGCCATTCCGAAGGACTCACGACCAACGACTTAAGGGCGACCCTGAAGTTGATTCTTGCGGAACGAGGCGTTCAGCCCCGGGTCCAGGATGCACTCGTAGTCCTGCATCTGGGCCACCACCTGACCGTCCGGCGCGAGGAAGTCGATGTCGGCGCGCGCGAACCGCGCGTCGTCACGGGTCACGCGGATGACCACCGTGGTCGGGTCCGGCGGGTAGCCCTTGCGGAACTGCCGATACCGGCCCACGAAGCTCGGCAGCGACGCGGACCCGTGGGCGCCCTGGGTCCAGAGGATCATCAACTGGAACGCCACGTCCAGCACGAGCGGTTCGGCCACCCACCCGGAGCGCAGCGGGAACTCGAACCAGTCCGCGGGCGGCGGGGCCGGGTACGCGGTGCCCACAAACGCCCGGTCCGCGCGCCCGACCAGAGCGGCGATGCCCTTCAGATCCTGCCCGTGGAACAGGAACTCGCGGTACGCCCGCGGCACGTCGTAAGGGACCGGCGTCACAGCCGGCGGGCGGTCGGCGGGCGGCGGCTTGGGCAGCGCCGAGGCCAGCACGATCTCGGCCCGCGAGTAGATCACGTCGCGGCCGTCCTTCTTGCGCCCGCGCAACTCGACGGGGACCACCAGGAGCTTGTCCTGTTTCACCGCCTTGCCCGCGAGCGCCCGGACCGGCACCTGCCCGCCCGCCTCGATCTTGAGGCCGCTGGTCACCCGCAGGTCGTTGAACCCGTGGAACTGGAACCCCGGGTTGCCGTGGAGCGCGGCGTGCGCGAGCCACTCCAGGTGGAGCGCCACGGGGAGCACCGCGAGGCCGTCGAGCACGTGCGATTTCAGAACCGGGTGGGTGGCGATGTCCACCCCGCGCTCGAACGCGACCGACATGTCGGCCGACGGGAGCGGGTTGGGCGGCGACATCACGGGCGCCGGGGTGCCGCTCGCGGTCGCCACGGGCGCCGGGACCGGGATCACCCCGGACCCGCCCGTCGGGCGCCCCGGCGGCTTCGCCAGCGCGATCACCTCGATCGCCCGCCCGGCCGCGTTCAGCTCCTGGATCAGGAACATCGCGCCTTCGGCCAGCGGGATCGTCCCCACGCCCTCGGACTCGAACAGCTTCCGCAGCGCCGGCGTGACCATGCCGCCGTCCCACGGCCCCCAGTTGATGGCGCTGACGCGTGTGGCCGGGCGCCTGCGGGCCTCCACCTGGGCGATCTTGTTCAGCACCTCGTTGGCGCACGCGTAGGCCAGTTGCCCGACCCGCCCGAGCCGCGCGGTCGTCGAGCTGAACAGCACCAGCGCCTTCAGGTCCTCGTTGCCGAGCAGGTCGAGCAGGGTCCGCAGCCCGTCCACCTTCGTGGAGTACACCGTGTCGAAGCCTTCGGCGCTGAGATCTTCGATGCGCTTGTCGGCCAGCACCCCGGCTCCGTGAACCACGGCCGACACCGGGCCGAACTTCACCCGCACCTGGTGGAGCAGGTCCGCGACGGCGCGCTCGTCGGTGATGTCCACGGGGAAGTAAGCGACCCTCGCGCCCGTTTGCTGGATGCGCTCCAGGGTGAGGCGCACCTCGCGCTGCGCGACCACCTTCTTGTAGAGCTCGCCGACGGCCCGGGGCGTCCCCTCGGCCCCCAGCGCGCCGGCGATGGCCTGCTTCATCTCGGTTTCGCTGCTGAGCCCCGCGAGGTACTCGGGCTCGGGCACCGGCGGGGGCGTGCGGCCCGTCAGGACGAGCGTCGGGCTGTAGGTTTCGGCCAGAGCGACCGACACTTCCGCGGTGACGCCCCGGGCGCCGCCGGTGACCAGCACCACGTCGCGCGAGCCCAGGTTGATGAGCTGGCTGTGCTGGCGCCGGGCGGTGCGGGCCAGCTCGATGGTGCAGCGGTGCGTGGGGGCGATGCCCACCTCGGGCGGCCCGGAGGCGAGCACCTCCTCCACCAC
>DASWYH010000745.1:0-4407 GCA_036405095.1 Gemmata sp.
TGAACAACCTCGCTGACCAGATCGCGCGCTTCCGCAACATGGCGCAGGAAGACCCCGATAACGACCTCGCGCACTACCGCCTGGGGCAGTTCCTCCTCGAAGACGGCCAGTTCGACGAAGCTGTCAAGTGTTTCCGGCGCACGCTCGAGATCACGCCCGAGTTCTCCACCGCGTTCAAGTTCCTCGGCGAGAGCCTGCTGAAGCTCGACAAGAAGGACGAGGCCGTTGAGGTGTTCACCAACGGGTGGACCGTGGCCGACGAGCGCGGCGACCGCGTCCCCCGGGACGCGATGGCGAAGCACCTGGAGCAACTCGGCGCGCCGGTCCCCAAGAAGCAAGTGGCGGTGCCCGAAGACGACGGCACACCGGGGACCGGGTTCCGGTGCGAGCGCCCGGGGTGCATGGAGGGCAAGCGGGCGAGGCAACTGGACAAGCCGCCGGTGCCCGACGCCGTCGGGCTGCGCATCCACCGGGAAATCTGCTCCGCGTGCTGGACGCTGTGGCTCAAAGACCTCAGCGTGAAGGTGGTGAACGAACTGCGCCTCGACTTGAGTTCCGAGGGCGGTCAGCACGAGTACGATAAGAACATGCGCGAGTTCATGGGCTTCGAGCAGGATGCCAAGTGACATCGACCCTGGTTCAATTCGGCAAATCGGGCTTCGTCGGCCTGTTCACGGCGAAGCAGAGCTGCGCGCGCGGGGAGCGGGTGATCGTGCGCTCGCCGCGCGGGCTCGAAACGGGTGTGGTGCTGTGCGAACCGGGGGGGCAGTTCTCCCCGGCCCTTTCCGTCGAAGGCGAGGTGCTCCGCACCCCGACCCCGGACGATGAGACACGCACCGCCACGTTTGCAGCATGCGAAGCCTCGCTGTTGGAAGCCGCCAATGTGGCGAGCTCCGAGCGCGAGTTGCCGCTCACGTTCGTGGACGCGGAACTTACGCTGGACGATCACCTGATCCTGCACGGACTTGCGTGGGGCGCGTGCGACGCCACGCCCCTGTTTGAAGGCCTCTCCGCCCGGTTCGGGCTTTCCGTGAAGTTGCTCGACCTGTCCCAGGCCCCCGGCGCGAAAGACCCCGAACCCGCCCCCGCGGGGTGCGGCAAACCGGGGTGCGGGTCCGGCGGCTCCGAAGGTGGCGGGTGCTCGTCGTGCGGCACCGGCACCGAGAAGGGCGGCTGTTCGACCGGGTCTTGCTCTCGTGGCAAAGTGAAGTCCGCCGAGGAACTGACCGCGTATTTCGCGAACCTGCGCCAAAAGATGGAACAGTCGCCGCCGACGCGCACGCCGCTCGTTTGACGCCAAAGTCCGTATACACAAGCCGCTTTCGGCGCGGCTTTCTCCCTGGGACCGCGGACGTCCCGTCCGCCGCTTTACGGGTCGTGTGGCTCAACGAAGTGCCGGTTCACAACACCACACGGCACCCGGCGGACGGGGCCGAATACGCACGGGGCGGGGCTTCCTCCCTGGGACCGCGGACGTCCCGTCCGCTCCTGGGCGGGTCGTATGGCCCAACGAAGTGCCGGCTCGCAACACCACACGGCACCCGGCGGACGGGACGTCCGCGGTCCCAGGGAGAAAGCCCATTCGTCCGCTGGTGTACGGCCTCCCGTTTACGCGCTCCCGGCGCGCGGCAGTGTCACGCGGAACGTCGTCCCCTTACCGAGCTTGCTGTTCACACGCACCTGGCCCCGCATCGCCTGAACCAGGTGCTTCACGATGGAAAGGCCCAGCCCGGTGCTGCCGTCCGCACGGCCGCGGGCGCGGTCCACGCGGTAGAACCGCTCGAACACGCGACTCACGTCCGTTTCGGGGATGCCCACGCCCGTGTCTTCGACCTCGAAACTCACGGTGTCTGCGGTCGCCCCCCACCGCACCGTGATCCGCCCGCCGTTGGGGGTGTACTTGATCGCGTTGTCCACCAGGTTGTCCATCACCTGGCGCAGCGCGTCGGGGTCGGCCCAGGCGGCCACGTTCGCGGGGGCATCGGAAGGCGGCTTCTCCACCAGGGTCAGGGTTTTGGTGTCGGCGCGGGGGTGGTGCCGCTCCATGCAGTCGTTGATCGCCTGGTTCAGCACCACCGCGCGCGGTTCCAGCCCCAGCGCCCCGGACTCGATCTTCGACAGGCTGAGCATGTCCTTGACGAGGTACGCGAGCCGGTCGGACTCGCGGGCCACCTGCTCCAAGAACGACGTGAGCATGAGCGGGTCTTCGGCGGCGCCGTCCTGGAGCGCCTCGACACTCGACTTGATGACCGCCAGCGGCGTTTTTAACTCGTGCGAGGCGTTCGCGACGAAGTCCTGGCGCATCTGCTCGGCCTGTCGGATTTCGGTCGTGTCGTTCACCACCACCACCGCCCCGGGCATCCCGTGGCCCGGGAACCGGGACACGTAAACTTCCAGGTGCCGCCCGCCGGAGCCCGGAACGTCGAACTCCTCCCGGTGCGGCTCCGCGGCCGTCAACCCGTGCTCGACGATCGTGTGGAACGGGGCCAGGCGCGTGACATCGCACAGTTGCTCGTGAACCGCCTTGCGGGGGTCGAACTCCAGTAACTGACCGGCCCGCTCGTTGGCGAACAGCACCCGGCGGCGGTCGTCGATGGCGATCACCCCCTCGACCATCCCCGAGAGGATCGCGCGGAACTGCTCCCGGTCGTGATCGAGCAGCCGGAACGTGGACGCGAGCCGCGCGCTCATCGCGTTAAACGTTTCCGCGAGTTCCAGGTGCTCGGCGCTGCCGGCGACCCGGATCTTGTGCCCCAAATCGCCGTCCGCGAGCTTGCGCGCCCCTTCTCGGAGCTCGACCAGCGGCCGCACGAACCGCCGGGCCAGCATGTAGGCGGCCCCGGTCGCGAGGACCACGACGACCGCCAGCGCCGTCGCGACCTCGCGCACGAGATCGAAGAACACGTCTTCGGCCCGGTGGTACGTGAGCAGCCCGAGCAGCGCGACGGTCGCGACGACGAGCAAGAGGTAGGTGAAGAACAGGCGCCAAAACATGGGAGTGCGTAGATCGTGTGAAGGTAAGAGCCCAGCGGCCTGAGTGGAGATTGTAATCGGGCCGCCCGAGATGTCGCGGGTTTCCACCCGGCGGGCGCATTGTCGGTGGCGAAGTGGTCCGTGGGGCGGCGGAACGGATCGCCCGCCGGGTGCGTGAATCAGAACAGGCGCGGCTGGCGGTTCGGGGCGGTGAGAGCGGTCATCAGCTTCCGCTGTGGCGAACTGACGGGGTGCTCGGCGAGTTCGGCCGGGGTGACCCACTCCCCGCGCGCGTACCCTCCGGGCACGAACGCCCCGCCCCGCACGACCGCTTCGAGGCACACGAGCGTGATCGCGTACCGCGTGACGCTGTGCTTGACGGTCAGGACCTCGGCCCCCGGTTCGATGTCGAAACCGGTCAGCTCTTTCGCCACGCGAACCGCGGCGGCGCCGAGGTCTTCGCCCGCGGCGCGGGGCGCGTGGGGCACCTCCCACATGTTCTGCCAGCGCCCCGCATCGGCTGGGCGCTGGCACAGGAGGAGCCGCTCCCCATCGCGAACCACAACCCCCACCTCCGCGACCTCTGTAATCTTGGCGGGCTTCTTCTTGGGCGGGATCACCTCTTGCGACCCGCTGCGCTTCGCTCCGCAGTTCACCGCCACCGGGCACGCGCCGCACGCCGGCGCGGTCGGCGTACACACGAGCGCGCCGAGTTCCATGAGCGCCTGGTTGAAGTCGCCGGCGCGTGTGGCGGGCAGCACCGCTTCCGCGGCGCCCCACACCCACACCTTGCCCGCACCCTCGCGGGGGTCGCCGGGGTAGCCGAACAGCCGCGCCAGCACCCGGAGGCTGTTCGCTTCGACGATGGGCAACGGGCGATCGAACGCCTGCGACAGAACCGCTCCGAGGATGTACCGGCCGACCCCCGGGAGCGCGTCCCACGCTTCGGGGTCATCTGGCAACGCATCGCCGTATGCCGCGACGAGCGCCTTGGCCGCCGCGTGCAGGTGCCGCGCCCGGCGGTAGTAGCCCAAACCTTCCCAGAGCTTCAGCACGCGCTGTTCGTCGGCTTCGGCCAGCGCCCGCACGTTCGGAAGCGCGGTCAGGAACCGCTCGAAGTACGGGACGACGGCCGCAACCGTGGTTTGTTGGAGCATCACCTCGCTGACCCACACGCGGTACGCATCGCGGGTGCCGGTGCGTTCGCCGGTGGCGGTGCGCCGCCAGGGGAGGTCGCGCTGGTGCTGGTCGAACCAGTTGAGGAGCTTGGTGCGCAACCCGGCGAGCGTGTGGCCGGTCCAACCATCGGGGAGCGTAAAAGACATGAAGTCGGAGCCGTCCGGAGCCGTTGAGTACCGGGAAGCAGGTTGCCGAACACCCGGAAACTCCGGTGCCAGAGCCCGCGCACATTTCCGCCGCCAATACACCGACTGC
>DASWYH010000746.1:0-7420 GCA_036405095.1 Gemmata sp.
GGCTTGAGACAGGGTAAATCCTTTGAGATGTGATTGATGAAGTGACGCCGGCTGTCACCCGGCGCGAGTCCGAAAGCACACCACTTGCACTCATTGTCAACGAAAAGATGAAGCCCCCGGTATCGAGCCGGGGCTTTCGCCATGTCTGGGATCAACTACCGCACGAAGTACGTGGCCTGCAGGAATCGCAGCCCGGCCAAGACCTGTTCCACCCGCTCGGCGGACAGCGTCCCGAGCCGCTCCCCCAGCCGGGCCTTCTCTACGGAAGAGACCAACGAGACGACCACCGCACTCTGCCTCGGCAAGCCGCCCTCGCCCGGATCGAGCAGTACGTTCCCGGGTTCACACGCCCGGCGCAGGTTGGTCGTCAGCGCGCACCCCACCACGGTGGCGACGCGCGAGTGGTTGAACACGTCGTCCTGCACCACCACGTGCGGGTGCTGGTTGCTCTGCTTCGTACCCTCGACATCCGCCGCAACCCAGAACACGTCCCCGCGGTTGATCCGCGTCTGCGGGAGGGCCGGTTCTTCAGGGTTCGTCTCCATAGTTGCCCTCAACTGCCCGCGCCGGTCAGCTCCCGCAGGCGCGTCATGTTGCTGCCCCACTCCCACTCCATCCGGTCTATCGGGCATTTTCCCGATCCGCCCAGCTCGATGATGAACGCGATCTCCTTAGCCATCGTGATCCGCCCGGCGAGTTCCGACCTTTTATTCCCGCCCTGGACCGCCAAACTCACCGTGTCGTTGCGGTCGAGCAGGCTGCCTTCCAGCCGGTTGTCGGAATACCCGGCTTCCCGCACCCTCCGGACACACTCGTCGGCTTCCGCCGTCTCGTCCCGTCGGCGAAGGACGCGCGCCTGGAGCGTGAGTGCGGTCTCAACCCCACCCCACAGGCTGAACTTGCCGTCGAACTGGATCTGCCCCAGCGCCCGGCACACCTCCAGCGCCTCGTCGTCCCGCTCGAACACGTGGAACAGGACGGCCAGCGCCCCGGCGTCGTACAGGCTCTGGGCGTGCGACCAGCGGAACTTCTTCAGCTTCGCCTTCGCCTGGGCGATCACCTTGACCGGCTCGTTCGTGAGGTCAAACACGGCCGGAACCGGCCAGCCCATCTTAGCCATCGCACCCTCGGGAGCGGGAGAGAGGCGCGCAGGCTACCATGCCACGGATTGGCGAACAATCCTCTACCGACCTTGCGCCCACCTCCCGCTCGCGCTCAACTGGGGTCAGGAGGATCGCCAGGACGTGTTACTGCTGCCGAAGGATGAACCGCGACACCTGCCTGTGCAAGGGGCCGACGTGCCGCACGTGCCTGCGATGCGAGTCGCACTGCTCCTGCATCCAGAAGCCGAAAGGCCCCGCCTGCGCCAGGCCGAGGCCGCCGGCACCCGGTCAGGGGTTGGCGCAGACGACCTGATACTCGATCCGCATCCGGTGGCCGCCGTCCGCTTGCGGCTCCCACTCGCGGGCGCCGGGCACCTCCGCCACCTGATGGCCCCACCCGGCGACCAGTTCATCCAGAAACCGCCGGGCCGTGGCAAGCGCGCTCTCACGATCGGCCCCGGCCATGACCGCGCGGCAGTCCACGGTGAGCACGACCGAGTCGCCGTCGGGCGCGTCACCGCCGATCTCAAGCCGGCCGGCGGTCGCGTCCTCGCCCTGCACGATGCGGTAGCGGCGCGTCGGGTCGTTGGCCCGCATCGGGAGCTTCGCGAACCGGAACACGTCCATCATTCACCTCGCAGCACAGCACGATACCGGCGTTACTTTATGCGGGGGGGAGACGCCGGTGAAGTAAGAATGAGAGCCGTGCGCGGCCAGGCGCAATACCCCGACCGCGCACCGTTCTTCTCGCACCAGGGCCGACAGACGCCGACCCGCAACGAGGATAGAGCCATGATCCGCAAGCTGATCCTGTCCGCCGTGCTCGCGACCGGGGCCGTCGCGGGCGTGACCTCGACCGCGACCGCCGCCCCAGACGTGTTCGACCGCCACGACCACGACCGCCGCAACAACACCTGCGCTCCCGTTCCGGGCTCGCCCTCGGAACACCGCCCGCGCCGGGTGAGGCCGCCCTTGAGCCCGCCTCCCCGGCCCGTGTGGTTCCTGGACACTTCTTCCGCACCATCCGCTTGTGGCCGACATCTAAACTGTGGTATCCGCCCCGCGTAAGTACCACTCACCGGCCCAAGGGCCGTTAAGTAGACACAAGAATCGAGGCACCCATGGCAACCGCAACCCGCGTCGAGCCCGTGTCCGAGGCCGAAGCCGCACCCTGCACCAGCCCGAACGCGGACCGCATCCGCGTCGCCGTGCTGCTGGCGCTGGGCCGTCCCCCGGAGTTGATCCGTGTCTCCGTGCTGCCGCTGTGGGGCGACAAGTTCCGCGTGAACGTGTGGGCGACCGGTGGCAACGGGGCGGAGATCCCCAACAGCTACTTCGTGACCGCCGACGAGCAGGGCGCGATCCTGAAGGCCGAGCCGCCGATCCAGAAGCTCTACTGAGTGCGAAGCCGACGGCGCGCGGCGTGCATATCTAGCAAATGGCGGGGTGAACGCGGTGGGTTGAATGGGCGACGGCCCACCACGGCACACCCGCCACTTCCATTTCTCGAACGCAATTCCCCATCGCCCCGGCCGAACGGAGACGCGCCATGACGGACGACCGAACCGGGCTGTCGGTCCCGACCCATCCGTGCGAGCAGAACCTGGGTCTACCGAGACTGGTCCTCGAGATCCGCACGCGGTTGGGTGCGACCGCGACGCCTGAGCAAGTGGCCGCCGAGGTGCGGGCCAGCGGCGTGCAGATGGCGACCGACGAGGAGGTGCGCCAGGTGTGGGACGAAGGGCACCTGCCGCCGGGGTGAGCGACCCGCGGCCTTCCCGATTCCAGTTCAGGCAGGCCGCCCTCCGTTCCGATACTTGCATCTCATGCAGACCGCGCAACTATCCCAACCGCCCGCACAAATCTCGCGCTCCGATTTGCTTTCTCCACCCCGATAGCGCAATTGCGTTCACTATTCGCTATTTGGAGGCGCGGTCATGCAGCCTGTGGCGCTGAACGGGACCGAGGTGTGGGCCTACGTGGTCGAGACGCAAGAGGGTCTGCGCGTGCAGTTCGACGTGGACGACTGGCAGCGGTTTGGCCTCGGGCAGGGGCAGCGCATCCCCGTCCGCGTAGCGGGGAAGGCCGACGTGTGGCTGTTCGTGACGGGCGTGGTGGAAACGCCGCCCATCGTGTGGGTCACGCTGGCGCGGCGGGTGCGGGCCGCGGGGTGAGTCACACCCCGATGTCCTCGTTCCACAGTTCGGGGCGCTCGCGGATGAACCGCTCCATCATCGCGATGCACTGCGGGTCTTGAACGACCTCGACCACCACGCCGCGCGAGCGAAGCAGCTCCTCGTCGCCCATGAAGGTCTTGTTCTCGCCCACGACCACCCGCGGGATCTTGTACAAGAGGATCGCGCCCGAACACATCGGGCACGGGGACAGTGTTGTGTACAGCACGCTCTCGGCATAAATGCGTGCCGGAAGCCGCCCGGCGTTCTCTAGCGCGTCCATCTCCCCGTGGAGCACCGCGCTGCCCTTTTGGATGCGGCGGTTGTGCCCGTGGCCGATGATCTTCCCGTCGTGAACCAGAACCGAGCCGATCGGGATGCCGCCTTCGGCCAGACCATGTTCCGCCTCGTCGATCGCCGCTGCCAGGAACTCGTCCATCGTCGTCTCCGCTTCGGCTTCTGCTAACCCTTGTTGCAGCCCACCACGTGCCGCGAGTGCCTGTAGTGCTCGAAGCACTGCGAGTGCGGGAAGCGAGCGAGGCTGCCGGGGTGCGTGAGGCCAAGGCCCAAAAAAATGCGACTATTATTCAAATGATAGGGTTGCTGGATCTTCTACTCTTGGCCGCTAAAGGATGATGCTGAAACAACCCCTACCCTATACCCCAGGGCGTGCGCACTATGAACCCGTGACGGTGTAGTGTTTTGCGTCTACACCGAGGGCATCAGGAGGATACCCGATGCCGCTTCCGCTAGCCACCGTGTTCGCCGATGTGCCGGGCCCTCGAAGGGAGACGGCCAACAAACTCCACAAGTTGGTCGGCATCCTCGTCCTCGCCACCTGCGCGGTGAGCGGCGGAGCCGATGGTTGGGAAGAGATGGCCGAGTATGGACGCGCCAAGGAAGCCTTCTTCCGACGGTTCCTCGAGTTGCCCAACGGCCTTCCCAGTCACGACACCTTCGAGCGCGTCTTCATCAAGCTCGATCCCGATGCCTTCGCGGACCGGTTCGGTCGGTGGATGAAGGCCGCGTGCGAATCAACCGGCTTGGCCCATGTGGCCGTTGACGGCACGAGCGCCCGAAGTTCCGCCCAAGGCACCTTCACCGGGTGCCTGCACTTGGTCAATGCGTGGGCCGTCGAGAACCGCCTGATCCTCGGCGCCCGCTCGGTACCCGAAGGTGGGCACGAGATCACGACGATTCCCGACCTCTTGGCGGCTCTCGACTTGGCCGGCGCGGTGGTCACGATCGACGCCGCGGGTTGCCAAACGGAGATCGTCCAACAAATTCGGGCTCAAGGCGGGGATTACCTGGTGACGGTGAAAGGGAACCAACCGAAGTTGCACGAAGCGATCCGGAAGGCGTTCGAGGAGTCGGGCGAAAAGGGGTTCGCGGGTCGTCAGGATGGTGTCAACGGTGGAAGATGGTCACGGTCGCCACGAAGAGCGCTATGTGAGCGTGTTGCAGAACCCGCGAGGGTTGCCGGGCGGTTGGGCGGATGTGGGCGCGGTGGTGATGGTTGGTCGCGAACGGTGTGTGAATGGCACGAACACGAGTTCGGTCCACTACTACCCGACGAGCTTGAAATGTGGAGCCCAGAAGTTAGCCGGTTACATCCGTGGTCATTGGGGCATCGCGAACGGGTTGCACGGGTGTCTGGATGTGTCGTTCCGCGAGGACGAAAGCCCAACGGTATCGGGTCATGCGGCGGCAAACTTGGCCATGCTGCGTCGGGTGGCGTTGTCGCCGCTCAAGCGGACGGGAACCAAAGGAAGTATCCGAACTCGACGGATGAGAGCCGGTTGGGATGATGAATACCTTCTCAAAGCACTATACACGCTTTCAGAAATAGAGTGCGCACGCCCTGCCCTGTACCCATGGCCACAGTAGGTGCGAGACCGCGATTGCAGGTAAGTTCTAGGTAAGCGTTCACAGTTGATGCGGATGTAGATCAACAGTTCGCGAGGAGTGGGTTCCGTACCGGAGGCTGTTGGGCCTCGGCCGGGATCAGGGTCGGCCGTGTCGCGCCGGTGCGGTGCGCGGTCCCGGCGTCGGTGAGGAACGCCAAGGCGTTGCGGTTCTGGCGGCGACAGGAGGCGATGACCGCGAGGACCCGCCCCACGAACCGGCTCCCACGTTCGCTGTCGGTACCGAAGCTGGTTTTCCGCCAACACACGGCGTGACGCACCTCGCGCTCGGCCGCGTTGTTGGTCGGTTCGACACCGACGACCCGGGCGAACGTCCACAGGGGCGCCTCGACGGCCAACAGGTCGCGGCACGTGCCGGCCGCCCTCGGGCACCCGCACCGGGCTCCCCTGTCCAGGTGCGCGCGGACCCGGCGCCGCACCTCGCGGACGTACACGCGGCGGAACGTGGCCCGGGACAAGGTGCCGTCCCGGACACGGAACCAGTGCTCGAACAGGGTGTCGGAACACCCCAACAGGTCGGCCCCGACCCCCGAGCCCCCGTTGGCCCGGTCGGTCATGGCCTGGAAGTCGCGGCGCAGGTGCGCCCAGCACACCTGCCGCTTGTGCCTGGAAAGGTGCGTGTACACCGGGTACCGGTCGGTCGGTCGTGTGGACCGCCGTCGAGCCACCCCGCAGATCATCGAAGGCCGTTCGGCCCCGGGTGTTGCGGATCAGGAACGCCACCACCGGCGTGGTCACGGCCACCCACAGCCAGGCCCGCTTGGCGCCTTGCTTCCAGCCCGTCTCGTCCACGTTGGCCGGTTGCCCGCGGGTGTACATCCGGGCCTGTTCGGCCACCGGGTGCAACGCCTCCGCGGTTCGATGTTGGAGCTCGCACACCGCAGCCGGGCTCAGGGACAGGCCGAACAGGTCCCCGAACAGTTGGCTCGTGCCCCGCTTGCCCAGGCGGCACGAGCCGGTGAGCAGGGCGGCCACCGCCTGCGCCCGGGGGTCGCATCTGAAGTTCCCATGAATAGTAGACAGCGGGAAAGCGGTGTAAACTCTGGGAACTGAGGAGACACACCGATGGCAGGCAAGCGCAAGACGTACCCGGCCGAGTTCAAGCTCGCGGCCGTGAAGATGGTCACCCGAGGCGGGTCCCGGCGCTCCTCAGCCGTCACCACCTCGCCCGGTGGGGCTCGCCCAGACGCGCCTGCCACCGGTCCAGTTCCACCAGTACCTCCGCGACGCGGCCCTGCCAGCACGCGCATCCAGATCCGGTATTGGGACCGACACGCGGCCTCATCGGCGCTCACCGCCGCAGCCGACGAGAACACGTAACACACCGCGTGCAGAAAGCCCACGATCGGCTCGAGCGTTCCGAAGCACCCGTGATGGATCGATCAGTTGTACGCCTGGCCGTCGGCTACGAACGCCCGACGCGGGGCCGCATAGCAGTTCCGCTCCTGGGCTTCGGCGGCCATCATCGGGCCGAAGGTGGCGCTCGTCTCCAGGATCGCCACGCACGTTCGCAGCAACCGCTCGCCTTCCTCGGCCGTGAAACGCGCTGTGCTCGTGCTTGGCCCCACACAACAGTAGCGGCAAATGCGACCCGCGCGTTCGCTATCCCGGGTGCCGAGAGCCTCAAGCCCTGCTGCAAACCGTGTCGTGCCCTCGGTGGCAGCTGGAACCCTTCAACGTGCCTTGCCGTTGCAGGTACGTCCCGCAACGCTATCCGTGACGGGCCGCGCTTGGGCGTGACCGGCGACCGAACTTCCAAAAAGCCAGGCTCCCGACCCGTGCAAACCGAAAAAGCGCTCGCGATCGTGGTTCGCGGCACCGACTGGAGCGAGACCAGTCGCATCACCACGCTGTTCACCCGCGAGTTCGGGAAGGTGCGCGCGCTGGCGAAGGGCGGGCGCCGGCTCAAGTCGAACTTCGATGTCGCGTTCGATCTGCTCACCGTGTGCGAGGTCGTGTACATCCGCAAAGCGAGCGGGTTGGAGTTGCTCACCGAAGCGCGGATGAACGAGCAGTTTTCGGCTCTCCGGAGGAACCTCCCGGCGCTCTACGCGGGCTACTACGTCGCCGAACTGCTCGCCGATGGTTTGCAGGACTACGACCCGCACCCGGCGCTCTTCGACGCGGCCATCCGCACGCTCCGCGCATTGGGGCACGAAGAACCCCACCCCCCAACCCCCTCCCCTGAGAAGAGAGGGGGAGAAGCCGACCCACCCCA
>DASWYH010000747.1:0-2094 GCA_036405095.1 Gemmata sp.
AAAAGTGCGGCAGCTTCGGAAGGCCAGGCGGATGGGCCAGCGCGCCCACGCCGAGGCGTCTGGCGTCTCGTTCAGCTACATCTCCAAGATCGAGAACCACCGGCGCGACTTCGGCGACTTCCCCTCCGAAGGAGTCATCGGGAAACTCGCTGCCGCCCCCCGGGACCGACCCCACCGACCTGATGGTCCTGGCCGAGAAGGTTCCCGAGTCGATCCGCCGCCGGGTGCTGGAACGCCCCGACGTGTTCCGCAAACTGGCCCTGCTGGGTGACGCCACGCCCGACCGCCTGGTGGGGCGGCCCGACCCCGCACCCGTCGGCAGCCCGGCGCACTGACCTCACCTCGCCACCAGCACTTCCCATCACGAAGCGGTAGCAACTCTCTGCCCATCGGATTCGGAACGCGGTTTCCGAGCCGTCGCCGGCCCGAACAGGTACCCGCCGGGTTCTCGCGGCCAATGGCACGCCGGGGGTGAGTGGTTTCCTTTCCACTGGGCAAGTTGGTCGCCACGCCGGGGGCGTTGGCGGTCCTGAAACGCTGCTCGCAAAGCCCCGCCGAGATCGTCGCCAAACACGCTCGCGGCGAGTGGGACGGTTTGGACGCCTACGGCGCCGAGGCCAATCGTGCGGCCATCCGCGATGGCGGTCGCGTGTTCGGCAGCTTCACCACCCGTGCCGGCGACACCCTGGGGGTCATCACCGAGGCCGACCGCGCGTCCACCTGTCTCCTCTTGCCCGCCGAATACTGAGAGGGACCGCCCGTGCGTACCGACCACGCCGACGACATCGCGGACGCGGCCCCGCGTCCCTCGCCGACCGGATCGGCCAGCGTGCCGCAGTCGAGCAGGTGCGGGTCGCCCTCGATGCCGCCCACCAAGACGGCAAGAAGTTCGACCATACGCTGCCGGTCGGGCCACCCGGCTGCGGCAAGACGCAGACCGCGAAGGTCATCGCCGTCGAGATGGGTGCGAGTTCCACGAAGTCTTGGGGCAGGCGGTGACCGGCCCGGCCGACTTCAACGCATTGCTTCTGGGGGCGAAAGATCGTGACGTGGTCCTGATCGATGAAGCCCACGAACTGGGGAAGTAGTTCCCGACCTGCGCTGCACCTCGCGTGCGACCAGCAGCGGGGGCTCCTTCAGAGCCGGGCGAAGGGTGCGCCGCAGAGCATCTCGCGGGCCGACTTCTCCCTGCTCCTGGCGACGACCGACGAGTACAAACTGCTCCGGCCACTCCGCGACCGCACGAAGCTCGCCCTGCGGTTCGGCTTCCACACCGAAGGCGAGCTTGTCGAACTGTTGCGGCAGCGGGGCCGGGCGTTGCGGTGGCCGCTGGACGAGCGGGTGCTGGCACCCATCGCCGCCCGGCCACGCGGCGCGCCCCGGCTCGCCCTGCGGCTGCTCCAGAGTTGCCGGCGGGTCGCGCGATCGGAGGCCGAAAGCACGATCGTGCCCGACCACCTCGACCGGGCCTGCAAGTTGGAAGGGATCGACGCCCTCGGCCTTGGGCCGACCGAGCAGCAGCACCTCGCGTTCCGGTCCGGCGGGGCCACGCGGCTGAACGTGATCGCCAGCCGTCTCGGGCTGCACACCCGCACCGTCGCCGAAGTCACCGAGCAGTTCCTGATCCGCATCGGCCTCGTCACGAAGGACGACCCGGGCCGGCGCGAACTGACCGCCGAAGGCCGCGAACACCTGTCCCGAAGCCGTCCGGTTCCCGTCTCGTAACCTCCCGAGGCGTGCCCGATGAGCGTGCGGGTTCGGACGAAGGCCGCTGTCAGTGTCGCGGAGATGGTCCGCATGTGCGGGCTGTCCCGTTCGCGGTTCCACCAACTGATCGGCACGGCGTTCCCACACCCCGAGCGGCAGCCCGAGACGGACAGGCCAAGCTACACCGAAGCGCAACAGAAGGTATGCCTCGAATGAGGCGGCGGAACTGCGGCATCGACGGCAAGCCAGTCATCTTCTACACCCGCCGCGCGACCCGTGAGGTGCTGACGATTTGGCGGACAGCCCAACTGCCTAAGATGGCCATCGCCAAAGGAGTTCGACGATGCCTCGAAAGGCCAGCCCACCGGCACCGACCACGTCCCGACG
>DASWYH010000748.1:0-2241 GCA_036405095.1 Gemmata sp.
CGGTCGAGAATGGGCTTCACGTCGCGGAAGTATTCAACGTCCTTCACACCCGCCGAGAACTTCAAACCGGTTTCGCCGTGCGCGTCGAACGCCTTCTTCGATTCGTCGCCGGCCTTTGTGGTCAGGAGCGGAGCTCGGGCAGTGAGATCGAAGATTCCGTAATCCGGGCGCGCCGCCGCGGTCAGCTTGAAGTCGGTCGGCTTCTGGCTGTGCGCGTGGCACCCGCCGCAATCGTTCCGAATTTCGCCGGGCCGCACCTGGTGCCAGGTCTGGGCCATGTTCAGCACCATGCCGCGCTTGTCGAGCGCCTGGAACGTGAAGCCCACGTCCGCCGGGAGCTTCGCGAGGAAACTGGTGTCGGGGTTCCCGTCGGGATCGAGGGGTTCCTTCCCGTCAACGAACTTCCGCAACGGGATCTCCCCCAGGATGCGAAGCTTTTCGGTCGCGTGACTGCGGAACGTGCGGCCCGAGTTCGGCCCGCGGTTCCGGTCGGTCGAGGGTTCCATCGCGATGATGCGCACCGCGTGGATATCGGCGTTCGTGTACCGCCCCGCGTCCGCGCCCTGGTTGAACCAGTTTAGGGAAACGCCGTCGCCCGCGGGGTTGAACGGGTCGAGGTCTTCGTACCCCGAAGGGTCGCCGCCCGCGTAAGCCGCGGTCACCGTGCCGGGCTTCACGACGCCATTGGGGTAGCTCTCACGCTTGTAGAAACTGGCCGTGCCCACGAGCCCGAAAGGGGCGCCCGCCGGGAGGTGCTTCGAGAGCGCGCCGTCGTTCGCGAGCGGGGCCAACTTCTGGGGCTCCGCCACGCCATGAACGCGCTTATACGGAACGAGCGCGCGCGGCCACTGCTCGTTGTACTTCGGGTCGTTCTTGATGAGCAAGAGGTCGCCCGGTTCGTTGACGGTCTTCCCATCCTTGATGAGGTACAGGCCGCCATCGACCGCCGGGACGTGAACTGTGTACCCGCCGTTCACAGGTCCCGGCGACCAGACCGCGAGCAGGTGGTTGTCGGGCGCGGCCGACGGGTGCGTCACCTTGCCGACCCGCGGTGCGGTGCGCCCCGGGCGCCCGGCATAATCCGACGGGCCTTCGTCGGCGCGGGCGAACGGGGTGATGGATTCCACACCGAAGGGGCTGAACGGCAGTCGCCGCACGCGGGCCTTGCCGTCGTCCGTGCGCCCGTGGCGCAGGGGCGGGTTGCGCGGGTCCTGGGTGTAGCCCGGTCCGAACGCTTTGCCCTCGGGAGCGGTTAGCGGGAACCTGACGAGGCTCCCGAACCCGCTGCTGGTCTGACTGTAATACTCTTCGGCCACAATCGAGCCGTCGGAGAGTTGCGTCTGGAAGTGCCACGCGCCCGGGCTGGCACCGGGCATAAACGCGCTCGCCATCGGCCCCCACCCGGTCCCGTCGGGGTTGATGACCCACAGCCCCCACAGGGTCGAGGCACGCAGCCCTTGCGATTCGAGCGAGCTGAACATGACGCGCCCGTCGCGCAAGACGGTCGGGTGCAACGCCATACCCAAATTCAGGTGCCCGATGCACTCGACGTTCGAGCCGTCGTCGTCCATCACGAAGAGCTGCATGACGTGGGGCAGGCGCTTGGGCGGTTTGAACCCGTTGCGGTTGCTCGTGAACGCGAGCTTCCCGCCCGGTAGCGGACACGGCCCGGTGTTGAACACGCCGTATTCGAAGTGGTTCTTTCCGGCTCCGGGGGTGCGGAAATCGTGGCTCCAGTTCGCGGCACCTGTGTTGGGTGTGAACTGCTGGTGCGTGAGGCGAACGACTTTCCGCGACGGTACGTGGATCTTGTAGATGTCCGCCCCGGCGGGCGGCCCCTGCGAAACGCTCGCGCCCTTCACGTCATGGAACAGCGAGTAATAGACCCACTCGCCATCGAACGAAACCATCGGGTCCGTGATCGAACCGGCCCCGCCCCTCACCAGCACCTCTTCGGTGCCGTCCGGGTGGAGCAACATGAGATCGGCGCCGGGGTCCATGAACACCGGGTTCGCGATCTCGGGCCAGTTGGTGCCGACCTTGTCCCCGTTTCGCAGTGCGCGCACGTAAACGATGTCGTAATCGAGTTTCACCGCCTTATCGGATGCGATCGGCTTCGGGCTAACGTTGATCGGACCGCTCACGTCGGGCGGCTGCGGTTGAGCGCCCGCGAGCGAGATGAACACCAACGCGAGACCCGCGAACAGGGAAATGCGCAATGACATAACGAGGAACCTGCGC
>DASWYH010000749.1:0-5580 GCA_036405095.1 Gemmata sp.
GGCGGGCGCGAGGAGGACGGCATCGAGTCGAACTTCCCCAAGCACTTCCAGACCCGCGAAACCGCGGACCTGTTCCTCGCGCTCATCATCCGGTTGCTCAAGCCCGGCGGTCGCGCCGCGGTGGTGCTCCCCGACGGCACGCTGTTCGGCGAGGGCGTGAAGACGCGGCTCAAGGAACACCTGATGGAGGAGTGCAACCTGCACACCATCGTCCGGTTGCCCAACAGCGTTTTCAAGCCTTACGCCAGCATCGGCACCAACCTGCTGTTCTTCGAGAAGGGGGCGCCGACGAAGGAGATCTGGTTCTACGAGCACCGCGTTCCCGACGGGCAGAAGTCCTACTCGATGACGAAGCCGATCAAGGTCGAGCACCTGAAGCCCTGTGTTGAGTGGTGGGGCGGGGCGACGCGCACGGGCCGGACGGAAACCGAGGTGGCGTGGAAGGTCAGCGCCGAGGACGTGAAGGCCCGCGGTTACAACCTCGACTACAAGAACCCGCATACTGTCGCCGCCGACCACGGTGACCCCGAAGAACTACTGGCCAAACTCACCGAGGCCGAGAAGCAAGCCGCCGCGCTGCGCGACCAGCTCAAGGCGATCCTGACGGAGGCGCTGCTGCGATGAACCCCGCGCAACTGCTCGCTCACTTCGACCGCATGGCCGACGCGCCGGACGCGGTTCAGCGCCTGCGTCAGTTCGTTCTCGACCTCGCGATTCGCGGAAAACTTGTGCCGCAAGACCCGAAGGACGAACCGGCAGTGGAACTACTCAAAGGAATCCAGACCGAGAACTCTCATTCCACAGGGCGAGGAGCAAACAAGTCTAAAGAAATCCAAGTTTTAGCAACCGAAGAAGAACCATTTTCTCGCCCGCTTAATTGGGTTTGGGTGCGGCTTGGCGATATCTGTTCAAAAACAGGATCGGGCAGTACGCCCCGCGGTGGTCAAGCCGTTTATGCTGAACACGGCATTCCGTTTCTTCGCTCCCAAAACGTTCACGACGATGGGCTGCGCCTTGACGACGTCGCGTACATCGATCACGACACTCACCGGAAGATGAGCGGAACCGCGGTTCGGCCTGCCGACTTGCTCCTGAATATCACCGGCGGCTCGATGGGCCGTTGCTGCCGAGTGCCCGACTTTTTCGCGGACGCAAACATCAGCCAACACGTTGCCATCATCCGCGTGGCGATACCGGGCATGCAGGACTTTCTGCATCGGCTTGTTTTGTCACCGTACTTTCAGGCTTTCATTTTCGATGAGCAAACAGGAGCCGGAAGAGGGGGGCTACCCAAGAACAAGATGGATCTCATCCCTGTCGCCATCCCGCCGCTTGCAGAGCAGCGTCGCATCGTCGCCAAGGTTAACGAACTGATGGCGTTGTGCGACCAACTGGAAGCAGCACAGGCGGAGCGGGAACGCCGCCGGGATCGGCTGACGGCAGCAACCCTTCAGCGCCTGAGCCAACCCGCCGAGGATGCGCCCGAGTTCCGCGACCACGCCCGCTTCGCCCTCGACCAACTGCCACGCCTCGCCACGCGCCCCGAGCACGTTACGCAACTGCGTCAAACGATCCTGAACTTGGCGGTTCGCGGAAAGCTTGTGCCGCAAGACCCGAAGGACGAACCGGCAAGAGTGCTGCTTGGTTCGCGAACACTTACGGTTGCTCCTGAATCAGATTTCAGGCTCCCGGCTGGCTGGGCTTGGACCACATTTCGAGATCTCGGTGAAACCTTGGGGGGCGGCACGCCGAACAAGGGTAATTCCGATTTTTGGTCGGGCAGCATTCCTTGGGTCAGTCCAAAGGACATGAAGGTCGATTTTATTGAAGACGCAACGGATCACATTTCCGAAGCCGCGATTGAGAACTCGTCCGCGAAACTTATCCCACCCGGTTCGCTCCTCATGGTTGTTCGGGGAATGATTCTCGCACATTCATTCCCCACAGCGGTGTCTCGGGTTCCGTTGGCGATCAATCAAGATATGAAAGCGTTACAGCCATTTCGGACCGATTTGTTGCCGATGCTGCATCTCCTGACCAAAGGGCTAAAGTGCGATGTTCTTCGACTCGTTCAGCGATCAACTCATGGCACATGCAAGTTGCTGACGGACGATCTATTCTGCTTACCGATTCCCTGCCCGCCGCTCGCCGAACAACAACGTATCGTCACCAAAGTTGACGAACTGATGGCGCTTTGCGACCGGCTCGAATCGCAACTCACCACCGCGCAAACCGAAAGCCGCCGGCTGCTCGAAGCCGTCCTGCACGAAGCCCTCACGCCGGTCGCGTAGCCTCGGAGCTGCCATGTCCGTTCGCCGTGCCAACGAGAAGGTCGGGGAGAAGCCGGAGCCGCTCTCCGAGTCGCTCGCAAACGAACGGCTACTGGAAAAGCGGCTCGCTGCGTAATCGCAGCTCATACCCCGTCGCTGACGGGCTCATCCGCACGTGCCCGCCCTTCACGGTCGGGGCCGACACGAGCGGCGCATCTTGCTCAGCCGATCTTCTTGGCGATTTCCGCGGCGAGCGCCTCATTGAGTTCGGCGTACACCTGGGTCACGTCGGCCCGCGAGTGCCCGAGGAGCACTTGGGCGGCTTCGAGCCCGTGCTCCCGCCGAACCCATGTCCCGAACGAGTGCCGCAACTGGTTCGGGTGCCAGTGCGCGATGCCCGCTTTGGCCGCCGCGTTGCGGATCGCGCGCCCGTAGGCGGTGACCGCGTACTCGGCACCGAGGACGCGCGCGGGAGCGGCCTTGCGCCGGTTCTGTTGCGAGGGCGGCACCTTGCTCTTGCGGTTCTTCCGCGCGGTCTTGAACCGCTCCTCGGGCGCGACCGCGGGGCTGAACACCGGGGCGTGCGGGTCCACGACGCACCCGTTCACGAACACGATCGACCGTGCGAGGTCGCGGAGCAGCGCCGCGTCGCACTCGCGTCCGGCCTCTTGGTAGGCATCGGCGAGCACCAACCGGGCGGCGTCATCGTTCGGGGTGAGCGGCGCGAACTCCGCCGGCGGGGTGCCTGTGCGGAGCAGGAACGCGAGGAGGGCGGCGCGGGCCTTGGGGCCGATCGGGATGACCCGCTCGCGCCCGTGGTGGGCGGTCTTGTGCTATTCGGGCCGCTAGAGCCACACGTCCCCGGCCGGCGCCAGCTCCTCCGACGAGGCCCACTTGAACACGCGCCGGATGCGGTCGGTGCGGCGGTTGATGAGGGTGCGGCTGAGCGCCGCGCCGATCATCTGTTGGCGCACCGCGGTGAGCGCCTTGGGGCCGAACTCCCGGGCCGGTATGTGCCCGTACAACTCGCGGACCGGGCGAACGGACAACCGCAGTTCGACGATCTCGTGGGTGGGTTTGCCGTCCGGGGTCCGGGAGTACCCGTCAGCCCAGCGGAGAAACGCGGGCAGCATCTCGTTAACCGTCGGGTTGTGGCCGACGGGGTGATCCGGTTTGGCCCCGGCTTCGGCGAGGATGCGTGCGAACTCGCGCTCGGCTTCGGGCGAGTTCCAGGCGCCGAGGTGACGGTTCGGCGCTTACCCGCGCCGTCAATATCGACGACGGCGCGGCCTTTGTGCTGACAGGGCGTGGGAATGGGATTGTTGGGGCGCGGCATTCTGACACCTGTTGCATTACGGGAGTTCCCGCAAAACGTGGCATTCAGAGACCGCGTTCCCGACAACGGGAGGTAAGCTAAGTTGCTTAGACGAAAGGATTTGCTGAGCTCCCCGACTTGGATTCGAACCAAGAACCTAGCGGTTAACAGCCGCTCGCTCTACCGTTGAGCTATCGGGGATCGTCTACCACGTAAGATATAAGGCCGGACGCAAAGCGCGACAAGAGTAGCGTAGAGGAGTTTTCAACTCGCCCCCTCACCTTATCACGGAAGGCAGGTGCCTCCTCAATACCACAGAGGCATCACCGACACATCCGGTTCGCACCCGCCAAACAAATATCGGGTATCGGCACACAATGTTGCTTCAGGCGCCCGCCGCACATCCAAAATATGTCCGGCTCCGCAATCCCCGGCCCCCTTCCCCTCGCTGGGGCGCAAAAGAGCGACTCGGGGCTCGTGCTCAACTTCATTCGCCTGCCAGGCGAAAAGTTACGGCGTTTCTGATTGTGTCGCTTGTGCGGATCGTGCGGATTGACACGCTTGCGTTGAAAAACGTGCTAGGGTCGTGCTGTTCCCAGAAACTGGTCTGCGCCCGTGGAGCGGCGTGTCCCGTGGCTTCGGCCCGAGCGGTACGAGGGTGCGAGAGCGGTCCCGGCGCGAGGTTTCGGCCCCGTCCTGAATCTCACCCGAGGGCGCAATGCGCCGCTGGCGAATGTTGTCCCCATTGCGATCCCAAATGGACCCCCGCGAGTGGGGACGCACCCGATTGTTCGTCGAGGAACTCGAAGGCCGTGAGGTGCTCTCGCCGGTCGTCACGGTGCCAACGTTCCCGCCCTACCCGCAGGTGCCCGAGGGCAGTTTTATCACCCTTAGTGGCGACCCGAACAACGGCGGCTCTTCGTTCGGCGTAACCACCCCGGTAAGTTCGACCGTTACCGCCACCCTCAGCACCCCGTTCGGGATCATCGACGTTGATCCCCTGGCCGCCGCATCGTTCGGCGTGACCGTCTCCGGGAACGGCTCCCCGAACGTTACCCTCAGCGGCATCAGTTCCAGCGTCAACAGCGCTCTTCAAGGCCCCGGGTTCACGTTCCTCGCGTTCCCGACCTACAGCGGGGACGCGCCGATCAGCCTGTTCGTTGTAGACCAAGCGGACTCGCTGACCGATACCGGGTCGCTCACCGTTCATGTCACGCCGTCCGCGTCCAGCGTGTTCGTGGCCTGGGACGCGACCAGCGAGATTCGGTTGGGCAACGGGCCGTTCCGGTTCCCCGCCGAGTTCCTCGCTATCTCGCCGTGGTTTGATATCGACGGGTCCGAGACGCTGAACCTCACGATCCAACTCGACGCGGGCGATCCGCGGTTCTCCGGCGCGTTCACCCTCCGGGCGGGCGGAACGGTCGTCACCCCCACTAACCCGGGCACGTGGACCTTCTCCGCAGCCGACCCGTTCGCGCTCCAGGCGCTCCTCGATTCGGTCGCCCTGGTTCCGCCGGCCGGGTTCAGCGGGCGGGTCGCGCTGAAAGCCTTTGGGACACAGACCGACACCGCGTTCTTCCCCTCCGACGGGAGCACGGTCACCGACTCGCTCCCGGTGTACTCTGCCACCGCGGAACTGCGGTTCTTCGCTTCGGCCGCGATCGCGTCCCCGCCGGTAACCGTGCCCCCGGGCACCACGGCGCTCGACCTGGGCGGACGGTACTCGGCAACGGACCCGTCCGAACTGCCCGAGGACACGTACACGCTCGCGATCCTCGCGCCCGTTGGGACGCTCACCTTTAACCCGGCGCTGGTCCCGTCCGGCCTGTCGGTGAGCACGAACTCAGCCGGGCTCGCCCTGTCGGGTGAACTGGCGGACATCAACCAGTTCCTGGCCCAACCCGGGAGCGTCCTGTTCACGATCGCTGACCCGCTTTTCAGCGGGCCGGTGCCACTGACCTTGGTGCTTCAGAACGAGCCGGGGGTGTCCGCAGC
>DASWYH010000750.1:0-4757 GCA_036405095.1 Gemmata sp.
GAACCTGGGTCTGGACTGCGCGTACTGCCACCAGTCGGTGTGGGACTCGCCCCAGGCGAGCGTCCCCACGGCGCAGACGTGCATGAACTGCCACGACCCCAAGAAAGCGAACGTGAAGGGGAACAGCCCGCTGCTGGCCCCCGTGCGCAACAGCTACGACACCGGCAAACCGGTGGAGTGGAAGCGGGTCCACAAGCTCCCGGAGTACGCGTACTTCAACCACGCGGTTCACGTAAACAAGGGCGTCTCGTGCGTGTCGTGTCACGGGCAGGTGAACGAGATGCCAGTGGTGCGCCACGACAAACCGCTGACGATGGGCTGGTGCTTGCAGTGCCACTCCGATCCCCACGCGCACCTGCGGGATGTCAAGGACGTGACCAACCTGAGTTGGAAGCCCCCACCCGGGAAGACGGTGAACGAGGTCGGCGCAGCGATCCAGAAGGATTTGCAGGTCGCCCCGCCGATGCACTGTCAGGCCTGCCACCGCTGACGCCGAATTCCGGGGGCTCGTGACCCCGGCTACACCGCAGGGCAACATGACCGAGCGAGCCAACTACTCCCGAAGTCACGAGCACCCGCCGGCGGCGCCGGAGTTCCCGGGCTTCGCGAACGTGTTCGAGGCGAGCGGTGAAGCGGAGCCGCTCGACGACAGCCCCACCGAAGGGGCGCTCAACCGCCGGAAGTTCCTCGCGCTGTCTGCGGCGACCTTGGGCGCCGCGGCTCTCGCCGGGTGCCGCCGACCCGAGATCGAGATCCTGCCCTTTTCGGCCGTCCCGGACGACCAAATCGGGCACATCGTTCCGGGCAAGCCCACCGTCTACGCAACGAGCATCCCCCGCCCCGGCGGCGCGCTCCCGGTGCTGGTCGAGAGCCACGACGGGCGCCCCACGAAGATCGAGGGCAACCCCCAGCACCCGTGCAGCCGGGGCAGCACCGACGCGCACGCGCAGGCGGCGGTGTACGACCTCTACAGCCCCGATCGCGTGATGTCGGAGAAGTACCCCGGCGTCTTGGAGGGACGGGCACCCCGGAAATGGGAGGACTTCGACCGGTTCGCGCGCGCCGAAACCGAAGCGCTCCTCAAGGAGAAGGGCAAGGGGTTCGCGATCCTGACCGAACAGGTGCCGGCGCCGGCGCTCCGCGCGCTCCGCGCGGCGATCAAGGGCAAGCTCCCGCAGCTCACGTGGTACAGCCACGAAGCCGCCGACACGAGCGAAGCGCTGAAGGGCACGGAGATCGCGTTCGGGGCGAAGCTCGTGGCGCGCTGGCGGTTCGACCGGGCCGAGCGCGTTCTGGCCCTCGACTGCGATTTCCTGGGCAACGAGGGCGACAGCGTTTTTCATGCGCGTGCGTTTGCGGCCAGGCGCAAAGACGAAGCGCACATGAACCGGCTGTACGTCGTCGAATCGACGTACACCGTAACCGGCACGATGGCCGACCACCGGTTGCGGCTCCCGGCGTCGCAGATCGGGGCGTACCTCATCGCGCTCGCGCGTGAGTTGGAGGGCACGCACGCGAAGGCACTCAAGAAAGCGGGCGCGCTCCCGGACAGCTTCCCGGTCGCCCCCGAGCCGGCCGAGGTGGCGGGCGGGCTCCCCGCCGATCACAAGTGGCTGAAGGCCGTCGCCAGGGACTTCGCCGAACACGCGGGCAAGGGGCTCGTCGTCGTCGGGCCGCGCCAGCCCGCGTGGGTTCACGCGCTCGCGCACGCAGTGAACGATGCGTTGGGGAACTACGCGGCCGGGCTCGCGGAATTTCGCGATGCGCCCCCCGAACAAACCGACAAATCGCTGAAGGAGCTCGTTGCGGAGATGGCCGCGGGTAAGGTCGGTACGCTGCTCGTCGTCGGCGGCAACCCGGTGCTCACCGCGCCCGCGGACCTGAAGTTCGCCGACGCGCTCACGAAGGTCGCGAAAAAGCTCCGGCTCGGCCTGTACTTCGACCACACGTCCGAGAAGTGCGACTGGCACCTGCCGCTCGCGCACTTCCTGGAGGGCTGGGGCGACACCGAAGCGGGCGACGGCTCCCTCTGTTGTGTGCAGCCGCTGATTCACCCCCTCAACAGCGGGAAAAGCTCGCCCGACGATGTGGCCCCGCCCGCCCGCGGCGGGCGCACGGTGCTGGAAGTGCTGGCGCTCCTCGCGCAGGCCCCCGGGGCCGACGGCAAGCCCGTGGGGTCGTTCCTGGCGGCCCAGAAAGCCGGTTACCACTACGTCCGGAAAGCGTTCAGCGAGCGGAGCGGCATCGCACCGACTGCGCCCAACTTCGACACCGAGTTCAACCGCTACAAGCAGCTCGGTTTCCTTCCGGTTGATGCCGAACAGGCCAAAGCGCTCGGATTCGCAGCCCCAGACGCAAAAGCGCCCCAGCCGAAGAGCCCGAGCGCGAACAAGGTGAACGTGACCGCAGCGATCGCGACGAGCGCCCCCGCCGGCGCGCCGTCCGGGCGCGACCTCGAAGTGACCTTCCACCCGTCCTATGCGCTGCACGACGGCCGCGGGGCGATGAACCCGTGGTTGCAGGAGCTTCCGGACCCGATCACGAAGCTGGTGTGGGACAACGCCGCGCTCGTCAGCCCGGCGACCGCCCGCGAACTGGGCCTTGCGTCGGGCGACGTGGTCCGGCTCGAACGCGACGTGACCGCCCTGGAGGTGCCCGTATTCGTGCTGCCGGGGCAAGCCGATTACTCGCTCGCGCTGAGCTTCGGGCACCTCGGCGAAATGCGGATCGGGCACGTCCCCGATGGGGGCGGCACCAACGTGTTCCCGTTCCGCACCTCGGACGCGCTCCACACCCTCACCGGCGTGAGGCTCAAGAAGACGGGGCGCAAAGCGGACCTCGTCACGACGCAGGAACACGGCGTCATTCCCGAGGGTCGGGACATCGTGCGCGAGGCGCTCGCCGGGCCGCATCACAAGGACCCACTTCCGGGAACGGACGAGCGCCACCACGACACCCACGGCCAGAGCCGCCCCGGCCACCCGGGGCCGAAACTCGGTCTCGCGCCCGCCGGGCACCTGACCGAAGAGGCGCTCAAGAAGGAGTTCCAGGGCGGGTACGGCAACAAGCAGCAGAAACCGGCGCCCGCGAAGGAGAAGCAGGAGCGGTTCCCGCTCGACCTCGCGCGCCCGGAGCTGCTCGACAGCCAGTTCCAGTGGGGCATGGTGTTCGACCTCTCCGCGTGTACGGGGTGCGGCGCGTGCGTGATCGCGTGCCAGGCCGAGAACAACATCCCCGTTGTGGGCAAGCGCGAGGTGAAGCGGAACCGCGAGATGCACTGGATCCGCATCGACCGCTACTTCTCCGCCCAGGACGGCGAGACGGCGGACGCCGAGCCGCGGGTGATCTCGCAGCCGCTCGCGTGCGTTCACTGCGAGGCGGCCCCGTGCGAGCAGGTGTGCCCGGTGAACGCCGCGGTCCACAGCCCCGAGGGGCTGAACCTCCAGGTCTACAACCGCTGTATCGGGACGCGGTACTGCTCGAACGCCTGCCCGTACAAGGTCCGGCGGTTCAACTGGTTCGACTTCAACAAGCGCCGGCTCGACGAGCTGCGCGTGCCCACCCCGCTCGCCAGCGGCGGCACGAGCTTCACCGACACGGGCGTGCCCGAGACGCTGAAGATGCAGAAGAACCCGGACGTGACCGTCCGGATGCGCGGCGTGATGGAGAAGTGTACCTACTGCCAGCAGCGCATCGAGCGCGGGAAGTACGGGGCCAAGATCGCCGCGGCCGAAGTCGCCCAGGGTCGGCGCGCGATCGAGAGCGCCCCCAGCCCGAAGGGGCCGACCGGGGCGCCCTCGGCTTACCGCATCCCGAAGTACCCGCTCGCCGCCGGGTACGACCTCGACGCGCAGGGGCGGGTGGTCGTGCCCGACGGCGTCATCGTGACCGCGTGCGAGAGCGCGTGCCCGTCGCAAGCGATCACCTTCGGCAACATGCTCGACCCGAACAGCCGGGTGAGCAAGCTGAAGGCGCGCGAAGCGGACTACCTGTTGTTGGGCGAGTTGAACACGAAGCCGCGCACGAGCTACTTGCCTCGGGTGCGGAACCCGAACCCGGAGATGGTGTAGCCGCCGGCCGCTCAGGTCTACGCCCGCCGGCCCTGGCCGGGACGAAAAGACAGAGGCCAGTTCTTGCACCCCGGGGGGGGCGCCGGACGTAGCCCCGGGCGGGAGCCCGGGGCGACCAACCGAGACGAGATGATGACCACCGCCACCACCGAGACGCACGACACGCCGCACGGGCCGAGGTTCCCGGACCCGCTGCCGCGCATCCCGCTCGTGTGGGGGCCGGCCGACTACGATTCCATCTCCCAGCAGATCAGCGAGGTGACCGAGAAGCCGCAGCCGTACTGGTGGTGGCCGGCGCTGCTCATCTCGTCGGCGCTCCTGTGCGGCGGGGTGATCGCGGCCACGTACCTGATCTCAACGGGCGTGGGCGTGTGGGGGAGCAACGTCCCGGTCGCGTGGGCGTTCGACATCACCAACTTCGTGTTCTGGATCGGCATCGGGCACGCGGGCACGCTCATCAGCGCGATCCTGTTCCTCTTCCGGCAGAAGTGGCGCACGTCGATCAACCGCTTCAGCGAGGCGATGACGATCTTCGCCGTGATCTGTGCGTTCATCTACCCGGGCATCCACGTCGGGCGGTTCTGGTACGTGTGGTTCTCGATCCCGCTGCCCAACGCGAACCACATCTGGCAGAACTTCCGCTCGCCGCTGCTGTGGGACTTCTTCGCGATCTCGACCTACTTCACG
>DASWYH010000751.1:0-3320 GCA_036405095.1 Gemmata sp.
CAAGTGGGTGCATGGCAAGCGAGCGGTGGTCGAACCCGATCGGAAGCTCACCGCCGAGGAACTCCAACAACGGGTGTGCGACTACTTCGGCTGCCGTCGTGAGCCATCATTACCGAAGCCTCAGCAATGAACCCGCATTAACGTTCACGAGGCTTTCGTAAACGTGCAGCGCCTCGCCCTGAACCCGGCGGCGCTGGGCGATGTCGCGGAACCGGCCCCGGAACGCTTCGGCACAATCGCGGGCCTTGCGGAACGCATCACGGGCCTGGTGCCGATCCGGCCAGCCCAGCGGTTCGGATTCGTGCAGGTACAACCGACCGAGGTTATTCCACCCCCGCTGGCGTTCGACGAGCCGGGCAGTCGGGCGTTGTACGGCATCGGCGGTGTAAAGGGTATTCGCCTCCTGGTAGCTGTCCCGGGCCGCCTCCAGGTCGTTCAGGGCGCGCTGCACGTTGCCCAGGTTGTTCAGGGTCATGGCCACCTGCGAGCGGAACACGTCGGGCCGGACACGGGCCAACTCGCGGCGGATGCCCAGCGCCTCCTGGTAGCTGTCCCGGGCCGCCTCCAGGTCGTTCACTTCCTGAAAGCCCCCCGCCATCACGTTGCGACTGAACGCATGAAGGGCGCGATCTTCCAGCGTTTGCGCGACCTGGCAGGCTCGTTCCCCGCTCTCCAGACCGATTCGATAGAGCCGGTCTTGTTGATCGAGCGGGAATTGCCCCGCCATCTCGCACAACGCCAAACGCGGGTACAGGAGCACCAAGTACAGCGTCATTTGCTCGGGCGGGGCGAGTGACGCGAAAAGTTCTTCCGGCGGTTCACGCGCTGGGTCCAGCGGCTCTTCCCGCACCGCATTGAGGAAGGCAGCCAGTGCCGCTTGTCCTTCGACCAGGACAATGGCCGCATCCAGTGCGGCTTTGTGTTGATGTGCCATCCAGTAGCGCACTAGCCCGGCCCAGTCCCGGTCGGCGGCGAGTTCTTGCACATACGGGGCATGCACATCGATCGGTGTTGGTTCGCTCATGGCTCACGTCCTCGAAATGGGGTGGGGGCACTGGTCCGCACTCGACGCCGTTCAGCGACCGCGGTTGGCGAAGCTCACCGCTTTCACCAGATCGAACCGCCCGCACAGGTCACGCAACGCTTCGTGAAGCGACTCGATGGGCTCGCGGGTGGGCTGCGCGGAGCCCGGGCCGCGCACGCCCAGCGCCGGGAAGACGTAGCACTGGCGCGGGTCGCGCGGCATCTGCGACAGGTTCTCGCGGAACGCCTGCAACCGCTCAGCGCCGAACAGCGGCAGTTCGGCTTCCGTCAACGGCCGCTCGCGCGCCAGCAGCACCACCGTTTCCGTCCCGGCCGCGCCTTCCAGGGGGATGTGCTGTCCGGAACCCGGCACCTGAACCCGCTCTGCCAGCGTGAGGGCCGCGTCCGGGTGCCAACCGTCCTTCTGCCAGCCGTACAGGGGGTAGAGCTTGCCCTCCGTGTCGATCCACAGTAGGTACACATACGCCGGCCGGTGCAACCGCGCTTCGAGGTACAGGTGCGTCTGCGTCGGCATCGGGAGCGCCCCGGCCTCGTGCAGCGTCCGCCGGCGCTGCCCCGCGGCGTCCCACCACTCCACAAACAAGTCACCGACGAGTGCGGTCGGCCGACCGACCAGCGCCGGCAGGTCGTGAGTGGTCGCGAACAGCACCAGCGCCTCGACCACCTCGCGCGCGGTCGGCCGGTCGGCCGGCGCTGGTGCCGTCATGCGCGCCAGTAGCGCCCCGAGGTTGGGCGGCAGATCGGCCGGGAGCGCTTCGCCCGCGGTCGGTTTTCGGCCCAGGAGAAGGGCCCACAGGGTCACCCCCAGCGCGTACAGGTCCGCCCGGGAATCGACCGAGCGCAGGTCGCGCTCCTGCTCGGGGGGCATGTAGCCGGGCGTTCCGCCGCACTGGAACGTGTACGTCAATTCCTCCTGCCCTTCGGCCTTCGCCAACCCCCAGTCAAGAATCTTGACCACGCCCTCAAGGGTCAGGAAGGCGTTGCCGGGCTTGATGTCCCGGTGAACGACCCCGCGCTTGTGTGCGAACTCCAGCCCGGCGGCGATCTGGCGAACGATTTCGCACGCATCCGCCAGCCGCATCGGCCCGCGCATCATCAGCGCGTGCAGAGGCGCCCCGTGCAGCAGTTCCATCGCCAGGAACGGCCGGCCGTTGTCCTCGTCGGCGTCGTGGAAGCGCACGATGTTGTCGTGAACCAGTCGCGCGGCGATGGCGATTTCCCGGCGGAACCGCAACCGAAGGATGTCCGCGTCCGTGTCAACGCGGCACGTCTTCACGGCCACGGGCATGCTGCTCGTGTCCTGTGTGGCCCGGTACACGCGGGCCATGCCGCCGGAGCCGATCTGCTCGTGCAGGGCGTACTTACCCAGCCGGTTCAGGGCGACGGTGCCGCCGGGGGATGTGAAATCGAACGTGTCGTCCACCGGCGGCAGGTGCGCTGCGGCGCGGATGTCGTTTTCGAGGGGGTCGGACTCGGGCATGGCGGTTCTCCGGGAACGGGTTTCCGATTCGGGCTACGGGTACAACGCCGGCGCGCATCACGAATCCGCGCCGAGTTCCTCGCGGATGCGCTGGAGAACGCGCGCCTTCGCGTTGCGGACGTTCGGCTCGGTCATCCCGAGTTCGGCGGCCACGTCGGCGGTGCTGTAGCCCTCGATCACGACCGCCTCGAACGCGCGCCAGGTCCGCGGCTTCACGTCCCGGCGGACCACGTCCATCGCGCGGCGCACCGCGACGAGGCGCGCCGGTTCGGGCACGTCGGTGCCGTCTTCGGGTGCGGGGAGTTGGGCCAGGTGCTCGGCGAAGTCGGTGCCCCCGACCGCGCCCGCGCTTCGGGCGCGCCGGCGGAAGTGGTCGCGAATGGCGTTCTGGGTGATGCGGTAGATCCAGGCGACGAAGTTACCCGGTTGGAAGGCGCCGATGCCGGCCCCCACGCGGACGAACACGTCTTGCGTCACCTCGTCCGCATCGGCCGGTTGTAAGCCGCGCTGTTGGCACCACACCCGAACGACGGGTGCGAACACGGTTACGAGGCGATCCCATCCGGTGGGCCGCCCGGCCCGCAGTGACGAGAGCCAGCTTGGTTGTTCGGGAAGATCCGGCGACATGAGGGCGCTCCGGTGGTGTGTTCAACACCATCGTAGCGTGTTGTGCGGACCGAAGGCCACCGACATTATTCTTGCTGTTGCACCTTCTATCCAGAACCGACGATTGAGCGGCACACAATCAAACCCAGGGACTTGTGCCCTGGTCCGGCGAATGAACTGCAGGAGTGGT
>DASWYH010000752.1:0-8041 GCA_036405095.1 Gemmata sp.
CCAAAGGAGCACGCGCGTGCTTCCGGGCGCCCGCGCCGGGGCGCGGCCGGCGCGCGAGCAGTGGTTATTGACCCGACGTAGCCGTACCACGTTCCGTTCGACTCCCGGACGGAGCCTTCAGAGAACCTCAGGGCAAGAAAGACGACGATGACGCAACCCAAAGACGTTGGCAGGGGCGGCGAGACCCACCAGACGGCCGGGGAAAAGGCCCCCGCCCTCACCACCCAGCAGGGCGTGCCCGTCTCCGACGACCAGAACACCCTCCGGGCCGGGCCGCGCGGGCCGGCCCTGCTCGAGGACTTCCACTTCCGCGAGAAGCTCTTCCACTTCGACCACGAGCGCATCCCCGAGCGGGTCGTCCACGCCCGCGGGTACGGCGCGCACGGGCACTTCGAGAGCAACGGCGCGCTGGAGAAGGTGAGCCGCGCCGCCGTGTTCAAGAGGGGCGCGAAGACCCCCACCTTCACCCGGTTCTCGACCGTCGCGGGCAACAAGGGGTCGGCCGACCTGGCCCGCGACGTGCGCGGGTTCGCCACCAAGTTTTACACCCCGGAGGGCAACTGGGACCTCGTCGGGAACAACATCCCGGTGTTCTTCATCCAGGACCCGATCAAGTTCCCGGACCTCATTCACGCGGCCAAGCCCGAGCCGGACCGCGCGTTCCCGCAGGCCCAGACGGCGCATGACAACTTCTGGGACTTCATCTCGCTCACGCCCGAGTCGGTACACATGGTCATGTGGATCATGTCCGACCGGGCCATCCCGCGGTCGTTCCGGTTCATGGAGGGGTTCGGCGTCCACACGTTCCGCCTCGTCGACGCCGCGGGCAAGTCCACCTACGTCAAGTTCCACTGGAAACCCAAGCAGGGCTTACAGTCGGTGGTGTGGAACGAGGCGGTGAAGATCAACGGGGCCGACCCCGACTTCCACCGCCGCGACCTGTGGAACGCGATCGAGATGAAGGACTTTCCCGAGTGGGAGCTGGGGGTGCAACTGTTCGACGACGCGTTCGCGGACAAGTTCGCGTTCGACATCCTCGACCCGACCAAGATCGTCCCCGAGGAGGACGTGCCGGTGCAGGTCGTCGGGCGGCTCGTGCTCGACCGGAACGTGGACAACTTCTTCGCCGAAACCGAGCAGGTCGCGTTCTGCACGCAGAACGTGGTCCCGGGCATCGACTTCACCAACGACCCGCTCCTCCAGGGGCGGAACTTCTCCTACCTGGACACGCAACTGAAGCGACTGGGCGGCCCGAACTTCACGCACATCCCGATCAACGCCCCGAAGTGCCCGGTGATGAACTTCCAGCAGGACGGGCACATGGCGATGCGGAACCCCAAGGGGCGGGTGAACTACGAGCCGAACTCGTGGGGCGGCCAGACCCCGCGGGAGGAGCCCGGGCCGCGGGAGGCGCCGGCGGCCGGGTACACCACCTTCCCCGCCCCGGTCGATGGGGCGAAGGTGCGGCAGCGGTCGGAAACCTTCGCGGACCACTACAGCCAGGCGCGGCAGTTCTACGTCAGCCAGGCGGTGATCGAACAGCGGCACATCCAAAACGCGCTGGTGTTCGAGCTGAGCAAGGTGAGCCGGGTGGACATCCGGGGCCGGATGGTGTCGCACCTCCTGAACATCGACGCCGGGCTCGCCGACGCGGTGGCCAAGGGGCTGCGGTTGAAGGAGGCGCCCAAGCCGATGCCGGCCGCGAAGCCGACGCGCCGGGACCTCAAACCGTCCGACAAGTTGAGCATCGTTAAGAACCCGCCCAAGAGCTTCGCCGGGCGGACGGTCGGGGCGCTGGTCACCGACGGCGTCGACGCCGACGCGCTGGCGGGGCTCCGTAAGGCACTGAAGGCCGAGGGGGCGGCCCTCAAGCTGATCGCACCGGAGGTGGGCGGGGTGAAGGATTCGGCCGGGGCATGGCACGACGCCGACGAGAAACTCGAGGGCGGGCCGTCGGTGCTGTTCGACGCGGTCGCCGTCCTGCCGTCGAAGGACGGCGCGGCGGCGCTGGTCAAGTTGCCGGCGGCCCGGGACTTCGTGGCCGACGCGGCGGCGCACCGAAAGTTCGTCGCGTACGCGGCGGCGGCCGCGCCGCTCTTCGAGAAGGCCGGGGTCGCGCTGGACGAGGGGTTCCTGCCACTCAACATGGCGGGCGAGGCCGACGCGTTCGTCGCCGCGTGCCGCCGGCTCCGCTTCTGGGACCGCACCGCCGCCGAGCGCTAGGGCACCGGCCGGCGCGGCGCGGGACCGTTGCGGCCACTTTCCCATTCCGACCGTTCGCCCGCGAGGCACCACGATGAGCCACGACCGCCGATCCGTTATCGCTGCACTGGGTCTCGTGCTCCCGCTGGGGTTCCCCGGCCGCTCGGCGGCCGCGGCCCCCCCAGTGGCCCGGCCGGCCGTGCTGCGGTTCCGCTCCTTCGAGGAGGCCGTGCGCGACGCGTTCGCGACCGCGCGGCCGCGCGCCACCTGCGACCCGTTCCCGTGCCGGCGGGTCGAGGTGGGCCATTCGGAGCTTCTCGCCACCGGCGTACAGGGGTGCCACAACGACCGCCCGTTTGCGGGGTTCCCGGCCGGCCACCTGCGGATCGTCCGCACCGGCTCCGAACCGGGACCGGTGGTGTGCGGCGTCCGCTTGTACGTGGCCACGGTCGATGTGGTTCTGGCCGGTGACCCGGAGCGCGGCTCGGCGACCCGGCCCCTGGACTTCTCGGTTCTGTCGCCCGCGCCGTCGCTCGGCGTAGCGGTTGCCGACTCCGCGCCGGAGCCGGCGGCCGGTGCGGGGCACCGTGTCACCTCTGATCCCGTCCGCCCTCTTAAAAAATCCACCCGAGCCCCCATATGAGCCGCCTCATGTTTCTCGGGCCGCGCCCTGAGACGAGAAGCTGACCGACGAGCGGGTGGGCGCCCGATGGGCTGGAGTCAGACGACAAGGGGCGCCTCTACCTGACCGACCACGAGCACAACGCGATCCTCCGTCGCGGCACCGACGGCCAGTACGAGACGGTCGCCCACGACCCGCGGATGCTGTGGCCGGACACGATGTCGGTGGCGGCCGACGGCAACCTGTACTTCACCGCCAACCAGCTCTACTGCCAGAAGAGCTACCAGGGCGGCAGGGACCTCCGCACAAAACCGCACGCGCTGTTCCGGGTGAAGATCGACGCCGGGCCGGTGCTCCTGCGGCGCGAGAAATGACCTGCCCCCGTTCCCAGATCAGCCGTTCGCGGAACACGTGAGCGCCAACGTGCGGGTCGGGGTTCCGCCGGACGGGGTGGCGGCGAACGAGGGTCCCGACCGCGACGCGGGGCCGGCGCTCGTGCGGCGCGTACTGAAAGGGCGGCGCCGGCGGCCGAGGAGATCGCCTTCGAGGCACCCGCTGCCGGGGGCGATTGACCCCGGCCTGTGAATTGCTGCCTCGCAGCCCGCGCTTCGGTCGCCCGCGCCACCGGCCTGAAGGGCGCGTTCACCGAGCACCTGGCGGCGCCCCGCACACAAGTCGGGCGGCCCGAGCCGCTCTTGACCGCGCTCGCAGTCGGCCCCAAGGGGAAGAAGTGCGAGGCCGCGGAAGGGCTGATCGAAGAAGGGAAGGAAGCGCCCGAAGAGGCCGGCGCCCGTCCGTGACCGGGCGAGGGACAGGGGCCGAAGGCCAGGCCGGAGCGGGCGCCCGCCCAGAAGTGAGCGACAGAGCAACTGCGGCCGGGCCGCGCCGGGTAGCGCGGGCCGGCCGCTTTTCATCACACGGGAGCAGCACCATGAGCCAGCAGAACGAACCCAAGGGGCCGCTGAAGCCGCAGTCCCAGCCGAAGCCCGGCCTCGACTCGGCGATGGACCCGCCACCGGAGTACAAGGCGCCGCTCTACAAGGGGGCGGGCAAGCTGAAGGGCAAGGTCGCGCTGATCACCGGCGGCGACTCCGGGATCGGCCGCTCGGTCGCGGTCCTGTACGCACGCGAGGGCGCGGACGTGGCGATCGTGTACCTCGCTGCCGAGCAGTCGGACGCCGAGGGGACGAAGGAGGCCGTCGAGGTAGAAGGCCGGAAGTGCCTGCTTCTGCCCGGCGACGTGACGGACGCGAAGTTCTGCCGCGACGCGGTGGAGAAGACGGTGGCCGAGTACGGGCGGCTCGACGTCCTTGTGAACAACGCGGCCTTTCAGGAGACACAGGAGAAGCTCGAAGACATCTCCGACGAGCAGTTCGATACGACCTTCAAGACGAACATCTACGGGTACTTCTACATGGCGAAGGCGGCGGTCGCCCACCTGCCGAAGGGCGGGGCCATCGTGAACTGCGGATCGATCACCGGGCTGGAGGGGAACAAGACGCTGATCGACTACGCGAGCACCAAGGGCGCGATCCACGCCTTCACGAAGTCGCTGGCGCAGAACCTGATCGAGCGGGGCATCCGGGTGAACTGCGTGTCCCCCGGCCCGATCTGGACCCCGCTGCAGCCGGTGTCGAAGCCGCCCGACAAGGTGGCCGAGCACGGAGCGGGAACGCCGCTCAAGCGGCCCGGCCAGCCCGAAGAGGTGGCCCCGGCGTTCGTGTTCTTCGCGTCCGAGGCCGATTCGAGTTACATCAACGGCGAGATCCTGACCCTGCTCGGCGGGGAGACGCGGGCCGGGTAACGGCCGCGTCCCGAAAGGCCGAACGGTGGCGGACGATGGGTCCGGTCCGGCCCTGCCCGAGGGCCACACGTACCTGCGACCGGAGGGGCGGTCCGAGCACACGCGGCTCGGGTCGCGGATGCGGGTGCCCGAAGCGGCTCGTGGTGTATACTTGAGGACGGGAGCCCGGGTGCGGCCCTTGAGGCGTCCGGGCCGACGACGAGTTCGCCGACCGGGCGACGGTGACGAATGACGTTGTGTCGGGCGCCGCACGCTCGTCCGAGAACAGGAGACCGCCGTGAGCTTGGCCGACGACCTCAAGAACCGTGTCACCGCCGCCGTGAAGGGCGGGGACGTGCTGACCCGTGACGCCCTGCGGACCGTTCTGGGCGAGGCCCAGGCCGAGGCGGTGCGGCGCAAGGTGGAGCCCACCGACGAGATCGTACTCGGCACCGTTCGGAAGACGGTAGCCGGTCTGAAGGAGACGATCCCCCTGGCCAAGAGCGCCGGCCGGGACGTGACCCAAAAAGAAGTCGAACTGGCCCTGCTGGAGTCATTGCTCCCGAAGGCGTGGGACCGGGAGGCCATCGCAACCGCGCTCGCCCCACACCGGGACGAGCTCCGCGCCGCCAAAAATGATGGACAGGCAATGGGCGTGGCGATGAAGGTTCTCAAGGCCCAGGGGGCGACGACCGGTCCGGAGGACGTGAAGGCGGTCGTTGCGGCCATGCGGGCGTGACACCGCTCGTTCGGACCGGCCGTTTCTGCGAGGGCCGTCGGGGGCCGCCGCCGCGGGGGGCGCTTGTCGATCACCCTTTCCACGCGCCCCGACCTCAAGTGCCGGAGCCCGGCGTTCAAGGACCCGATGAACACGCCAATCTCCCTGCGCCCCTTCCGCCCCGACGACACCCCGGCGCTCTTCGCTCTGTTCCGGGACACGGTCCACCGGGTGAACGCCCGCGACTACTCGCCCGAGCAGCTCCGGGCCTGGGCGCCCGACGCGTTCGACGCCGCCCGCTGGGGCACACTGGCCGAACGATTCGCGGTCGTGGCCGAGGCGAACGGGCGGACCATCGGGTTCACGGACCTGGAGCCAGACGGCCACATCGACCGGTTCTTCGTTCACGCAGACCACCAGGGCCGTGGTGTGGGGCGAGCGATGATGGGGGCACTGGTCGCGGAGGCCGGGCGGACGGGCCTGCGCCGCCTTTTCGCCGAGGTGAGCGTTACGGCGCGGCCGTTTTTCGAGCGGCGGGGGTTCACCGCCCGGGCCGCTCAGGAGGTCCTCGTCCGCGGCGTGGCGCTGACCAACTTTCGGATGGAGCGGCTCCTTCCCGACCACAACTGAGTGGCCCCTTGCTCATGTCCTTCCCAGCGCCAGGTCGGCGACGAAGCACCCGCGCACGTGTGGCCCCGGTCCCCGACAGTGGCTCAGAACCTCGTCGCTATCGCACCCCGCATCCTGAAGGGCATCCCCGAGTATCGGCATCGCTTCGAAACTCCGGGTCTCGTACATCTGAGCGGCGAGTGCCACGACCGTGTCGGTGCGCCACTCGGGCGCAAACGCGGCCGGGCGGAAGGGGTTCCCGAACACGTCACGGAGCAGAGCCGCCTGACGCACCCCGTCCCAAAAGCCGGCGCCGTCCATTTCCGGCACCGGGCCGGGCAAGTACCACCCGACTTCATCGGCGAAGTCGCGCAACCCCATGAAGGTTTGGTCGCAGGCCTCCCAGGCGCTCGGGCGCGCGGTTGAAGCGATCGCGTATTCCAGCCAGCGCTTGCTATTGGAGTGTGCATACACGAGTGAGGAAACGGCTTCCAACTCGCCCGGCCGGAGCCGAGTTTCCAGGAAGCGCTCGGCCGCGTGCAGCCCGCTCCAGACCACTTCGTCGTCGGGCACCGCGCCGGGCGCCAACCGGGACAAGAGGCCGAACAAATCGCGGCACGCCTCACAGGCCACCAGGCGCAACTTTCGGTCACTGACCACTCCTTGAAGGAACGGTAACATGTCGTCCGGGTGGTTACACGCGAGCCATTCCGTTTCGGTCATCTGGTCGCCCTCGCCCGCCCCACGAAACGTGTTCGTGCGGCCCTCACACTTTACCGAGCACCAAATCCGCGATCCAGCACCCGCGTCTTGCACGGCAGCGCCCCATTCCGCTCCCGACCCGGTCCGGCCCGCCGAATCGGGCTCGCGCGGGTCCGCGCCTCCGGGTTGATCGAGGACCCAACAGCCGCGCACATGGGCACCCGGCGCCCGGCAGCGGTTCAACACGTCCTCCTCCCCGCACCCGGCGCTCAGCAGGGCGCCCGGACCAGGGGGAACCGGTCGGACGCCCGCTCCTCGGAGACGCCGCGTTCCGCAAGCGGGTTCAACGGGAGGCCGGGATATTCCGCCTGACGGGTGGCACGAAGGTTGCCACACTCCGCGATCGTTCTCGTGACGCGGAAACGCGTGCCGCGCTGCGCACCCTCGTGCCGATGTGTGCGCCCCGCCGTTCCCGGCCCCCGGAGCTACCGATGCGCGTTCTGCTGCTCTCCTCTCTCGTGGCGTCCCTCGGATCGGTCCTCCTGTTCGCGGCCCCACCGGCCCCGCCGAAGTTGCCGCCCCCGTTCGACACGAAGTCCGTCACCAAGCACCCGAAGGTGATCGGCTGGCCCGCCGGGAAAACCCCGACCGCGCCGGACGGGTTCTCCGTCGCGCTCTACGCGGACAAGTTCGACAGCCCGCGGTGGCTCTACGCGCTCCCCAACGGCGACGTGCTCGTGGCCGAGGCCCGCACCCTGCCCAAGCCGGAGGCCAAGCCGGAACAGAAGGAGGGGGTGAAGAAATCCAGGACCGTGACCGGCACCTCGGCGAACCGCATCACGCTGCTCCGCGACGCCGACAAGGACGGCAAGCCGGAGGTGCGGGAGACGTTCCTCAGCGATCTGAACCAGCCGTTCGGCATGGCCCTGATCGGCGACCACCTCTTCGTGGCCAACACCGACAGCGTGGTGCGGTTCCCGTACAAGGCCGGCGACACGAAGGTCACCGCGAAAGGGACACCGGTGCTGTACCTCCCCATCGGCGGGTACAACAACCACTGGACGCGCAACCTGCTGTCGAACGCGGACGGTTCCAAGTTGTACGTGTCGGTCGGCTCGGCGTCGAACGTCGGCGAGAACGGGATGAAAGAGGAGGCCCTGCGGGCCAACATCCTCGAGGTCAACCCGGACGGCACCGGGCTGCGGGTGTTCGCGGCCGGGCTGCGGAACCCGGTCGGGATGGCGTGGGAGCCGCACACCGGGGGCCTGTGGGCCGCGGTCAACGAGCGCGACGAACTCGGCGACGAACTGGTGCCGGACTACATCACGTCGGTACGGGACGGGGCCTTCTACGGCTGGCCGTACAGTTACTTCGGCAGGAACGAGGACCCGCGCCGCAAGGGCGA
>DASWYH010000753.1:0-8083 GCA_036405095.1 Gemmata sp.
ATGGACGATTCGCTGACCAAGCTCCGCACGATCGCCGACAACTTGCTGATCGGTCACTTTCACCGTCACGTACTGCTGTGCGTGGGCGATGCGTGTTGCTCGGCGGTCGGCAAAGAGGGCGCTCAAGCGGCGTGGGACGCGCTCAAGGACGAACTGAAGGCGCGGAACCTGTCGCTGGCGACCGGCCCGACCGCGTGTTACCGCACGAAGGTGGGGTGCCTGCGGGTGTGCGCCGGCGGCCCGATCCTGGTGGTGTACCCCGAGGGCACGTGGTACGGCGGAATGACCGCGGACCGCATTACGCGGTTCGTGCAAGAGCACCTCATCGACGGCACCCCCATCGAAGAATGGATCTTCGCCCGCAACCCGCTCCCGAACGAGGCCGAGTGACCTCGGTTTGAAGCTGCAGATACGCTCCCGCTGACGGTGTCGCAATTTTGGCGAACCCCGCCCGCAAGGGCGGGGGTGCCACGTCTACCGCTCCTTTGCAGTCGCGGCTCGTTGCAAAAGGACATCGGCGACGGGTTCAGGTATGAGGGCCGCTTGCGGGCGAAGTGGGGAACAGTTCCACCGGCTTACGTTCGGGCGTGGACAGATCGACCCCCACGAACACGCCCTCGGCGGAAGTCACGTGGATCGTTTCGGCCCCGCGCTCCGCGAACACCTCAATGTGAACGGTCATCGACGTGCGCCCGACGCGCACGACGTTCGTCTCGAACCGCACCACATCGCCCACGAGAACGGGCTTCTTGAACTCGACGCGGTTGATGGCGACGGTAACGAACGACGCCTTCGGGTTACCGCCGCGCAGTTGCAGCTCGCGCTGCGCGGTGATCGCCCCCGCAAGGTCGATGTACGAGAGCAGCACCCCGCCGAAAATCGTCCCGTGGCGGTTCGTATCTTTAGGCATCATCGGGACTTGAATTGCGATATACGGTGCATCAGGCATCGCCGGCCTCGCGTGCGGTGGTGTGACGGTGGTAAACTGCGAAGCCGACCCGACCGGGACCAGAGGAAATGCCCGTGACCGAAGCCGAATGGCTGGCGTGTGGGAACCCGAGGCCGATGTTGGAGTTTCTACGAGGCAAAGCCAGCGATCGGAAGTTGAGGCTCTTCGCCTGCGGATGCACGCGCCGCTTACTGCCTCTGATGCCCGATAAGCGGGGCCGGATCGCGCTGGAAGTTGCAGAAAATATTGCCGACGGATTGGTTTCAGGCGAAGCCGAGCGGGTGGTCGCGTGGGAGGCTCGTCTTGGCATACCCCATGACCACACGGGTTGGGCGCTGCAACCCAGCGCTTTCGCCGCGGCAAAGAGCGGGGCAGAGCATTTGGCGAATGCCGTGCGAATGCAACAGGAGCCTCTCAAGCGGCAAAAAGCGTGGCTTCAGGAGTGCGTTTCGCAAGCCATCCTCCTCCGTGACATCTTTGGCAACTCGTTACGCACCGTCAGCGCCGACCCCACTTGGCTCACTAACGATGTCGTTGCACTCGCACTGGGAATTTATCAAGACCGCGCATTCGACCGCATGCCGATCCTGGCCGACGCCCTTCAGGATGCAGGTTGCGACAACCCCGAAGTCCTCGACCACTGCCGTTCTGACGGGCCGCACTGCCGAGGTTGCTGGGTCGTTGATCTGCTGCTGGGTAAGTCATGAATTGCTTCACCGAATGTCGCCGCCGATGACCCGCGACGGTTTTGGGGCTTTCGGCATCATCGGGGCTTGAATTACGAGCTACGGAGCATCAGGCATCGCCGGCGCTCGCGGATGATTGTGACGGGTAAACTGCGAAGCCGACCCGACCGGGACCAGCGGAAACGTTCGCGCCGGAACTGGTTCACTTCGTTGATTCCCATCCGCGGCACGGTCCGATAAACTGCTTTGCGGCACCCAAAACTTGATCCCCGACCTTCCGCCCCTTCGACGTGGGAAACGACATGTCCCGCATGATGCAGCAGTACCACGACGCGAAGGCCCAGCACCCGGGGATGATCGTTCTCTTTCGCAACGGCGACTTTTACGAGCTGTTCGAGGACGACGCGGAACTCGGGTCGCGCGTCCTCGGCATCACCCTGACGAAACGCGATGGCGCGATCCCGATGGCCGGCGTGCCGGTCCACAAGCTCGAACACTACCTGGGTCAACTGCTCCGCGCCGGGCACCGGGTCGCCGTGTGCGAGCAGATGGAAGAACCGGACCCCAAAAAGAAGATCATTCACCGCGAGGTGAACCGGATCGTCACGCCGGGCACGGTCACCGATGACGGGTTGCTCGACCCCCGCGCGCCGAATCACCTCGTCGCGATTGCGACCGTGAAGCCGGGCACCTTCGGGCTCGCGTGGGTCGATCTATCAACGGGTCACTTCTCGGCGGCCGACGTTCCGGCCCCCCGGCTCCAGGACGAACTGTCCCGGCTCAATGCGTCGGAGTGCCTGTTCGCCGAGGCGCTCACGGGGGCGGTCGCGCAGGCCGCCGGGGGGCACCTGCCGAAGAGCCGCGTGTCGCGCCCGGACTGGACGTTCGACCCGTCCACGGCGCTGGCGGCCCTGAAAAACCACTTCGCAGTCGGCACCCTCACGGGCTTCGGGTTCGAGGACGCGCAGCCGTGTCTGGTGGCCGCCGGCGCGGTCGTCATTTACCTCCAGGAGACGCTCAAAGCGAGCCTCCAGCACATCCGCCGGCTGCGCCCGCACCGGCCGGACGCGCTGCTCACGCTCGACGAGGTGACCCGGCGCAGCCTGGAGCTGACGCGCACCCTCCGGGACAACCAGCGCGAAGGGTCGCTGCTCTCGGTGCTCGATCGTACCGTCACACCGATGGGCGCGCGGCTGCTCCACGACAGCGTGCTCGCGCCGCTCACCGATCTGGGGGCGATCAGCGCCCGGCTCGACGCCGTGGAAGAGTTCCTCAAGGACCACGCGCTCCGGCGGGCCGTGCGCGACCAACTGGACGCCTGCGCCGACATTCAGCGCCTCACGACGCGCGTTTCGACGGCGAAAGCGGGGCCGCGCGACCTGGCCGCCATCGCCCGCACGCTCCGCAAGCTCCCGGCGGTCAAAGCGAAGCTCGCGGGCCGCCGGTCGGTGCTGCTTCAGGACCTGGAAAAGCGGCTCGAACTGTGCCCCGATATTCGCGAACTGCTCGACAAGGCGATCGAAGAAGACCCGCCGCACATCGCGAAGGAAGGCGGGGTGATTCGGGCCGGGTTCAGTGCCGAGCTGGACGAGCTGCGTGCCCTCACGACCGACGGCAAAAACTGGATCGCGCGCTACCAGGCGCAGGAGATTACCCGCACGGGCATCGGCAGCTTGAAGGTCGGGTACAACGAGATCGACGGCTACTACCTGGAAATCACCAACGCGAACGAGACCAAAACGCCGCCCGAGTACAAGCACCAGAAGACGCTCAAGAACGCGAAGCGGTACTACACCCCCGCCCTCCGCGAGTACGAGGAGAAGGTGGTCACCGCGCAGGACAAGAGCAAGGCGCTGGAGCTTCAGCTCTTCGTCACGCTGCGCGACCAGGTCGCGGCCCAGACGCCGCGGCTGATGAATACTGCGGAGGTGCTCGCCGCGCTCGACCTCCTGGCCGCGCTGGCGGAACTAGCCGCGGCGCGGAACTACGTCCGCCCGGTGCTCGTTGACGAACCGGTGCTCGACATCCGCGACGGCCGGCACCCGGTCCTCGACCAGATCCTGCCGCCGGGAACGTTCGTCCCCAACGACGCCGTGTTCGGCGCCGAGGGGGGCATGTTCTGGCTCGTAACGGGGCCGAACATGGCCGGCAAATCGACCTTCTTGCGCCAGGTCGCGCTGGTCACCCTGATGGCGCACGTGGGGAGCTTCGTACCGGCCAAGAGTGCAAGGGTCGGTCTGACGGACCGGATCTTCACCCGTGTGGGCGCGAGCGACGAACTGAGCCGCGGGCAATCAACCTTCATGGTGGAGATGACCGAGGCCGCGAACATCCTGAACAACGCGACCGCGCGGAGCCTCGTCATCCTCGACGAGATCGGGCGCGGCACCAGCACCTACGACGGCGTGTCGCTCGCGTGGGCGATGACGGAGTACCTCCACGACACCCTGGGCTGCCGGGCGCTGTTCGCCACGCACTACCACGAACTGGCCCAGCTCGCGGCATCGCTCCCGAAGCTGCGCAACTACAACGTGCTGGTGCGCGAGCTGGCGGAAGAGATCGTGTTCTTGCACAAGATCGCGCCGGGGAACGCGGAGCGCAGCTACGGCATCCACGTGGCGCGGCTCGCGGGCGTGCCCGAGAGCATCCTGAAGCGTGCGACCATGGTTCTCGGGACGCTGGCGCGCGAGCACGACATGTCCGGGGTGCCCGCCGCGCCCGTCATCGTTCCGGAAGCAGCCGCACCCGCGCCCGTCGCCGCACAGAAGCCCAAGCTGGTACAACCGCCGGAAGCTCCGAAGCGCAAGCCGAAGCCCCAAACCGCCGCCGGGCCGAGCCTGTTCGGGGACGCCGAAGACGTGCCGTTCTGAACCGGGCGCCACGGAACCAAACTCGGGCGGCCGTTCCTCTCATCCCGCCCGAGGACTCGCCACCCGTTCCCGTTGCGGGAGAGGGCAAGCACGGGCGAATTTCCCAACACACCTTCAGTAGTTTCAAGTGCTCAATTGTCAGTGGACCGAACAGATGAGGCGTAAGCAACGGGAGTTGAAGGGCACACGGAACGCTCTTCACCCCCGACTGAGAACTGACCACTTGAAACTACGGGACCGACTCACCCCTTCAGCCGCTTGAGCGCGTCCTTCGCGTCCCAGTACTTCGGGTGCTCCTCGAACGCGGTGACCGCGTTATAGAACTTCGCGGCGTTCGCGGGGTCGCCCATCGCCTCGTAGCACCGAGCAATGTTGAACAGGGTGTCCGCGCCGCTCTTGTGGTAGTCCTTGTAGTCCGAGTACGCCTTCAGCGCGAGGTCCGGGCGCCCGAGTTCTTCGAGGTACAACTGCCCCAGGAGCCGGGTGGCGTTGTACCACGCTTCCTCTTCTTCGCCGGAGCCCTTCTGGTTCTCCCGCACGTCCTCCAGCAGTTGAACGCCCCCGTCGCGCTCGCCGCGCCGGAGCAGGCACCGGCCCTCGGCCAGCCGCACGCGGTTGCTGGTCGGTTCGATCACCTTCGCGAGCCGGGTGAGGTGCGTGGCCCAGTCGAGCAGGTCGGCATCGGCGTCGGCGCGGTTCAACACGGCCATCGCCTTTTTCACGCAGTAGCTCACATCGAACCACTTCCCCACGCTGGCCTTCGCGCGCTCCAGCCGCTCGATCGTGATGGAGTAGTAGTAGCTGTCGCGCTTCTTGAGCAGGTCGGGGTCGGAGCCGCTGTACTCCATCCCGGCGGCCACATTGAGAGCGGCGTTCAGCGCGTCCCGCATCTTGGCGTAGAGTTCGGCAATCTTTCGGTACGCTTCGAGGACCGCGCCGCCGCCACCGTCGCGGTACAACTGGAGGTCCGCAATGGCCGACTCGAAGTACGGGCGCGCCTCCGCGTCTTTGGCCTCACGAGTCGCGGCGTCGCCCGCGGCGTCGGCCGCGTCGGCCTGGGCCTTGATGGCGTCCCCTTCGGCTTCCGCGAGTGCCGCGAGCTTGCGGAGCGCGTTGAGGTAAAGTTCCTTCTGGTCCTTCGCGAGGTTCCCGGGGCCGAACTCGCGCGCGCTGCGTTTGATCTGCTCGGTGTAACCGCGGGCGGTGTGCGGGTCGCCGTCCCGCTCGCTCACGTCGGCGAGCTTCTTGAAGATGCCCGGGGCGCGGCCCGGCAGCCCCCGCCCCGCCATCCGGAGATACCCCAACCCGCGCTCCCGGCGCTCGGGATCGTTGTCGTCCGCGAGCTGGTAGCCGAGTTGCTCGACGTACTCGTAGTTGAAATCCTTCGGCAGCCCGCCGCTCGCGACCGCCGCGACGAACTCGCCCTCCTGCAACTGGGCGTACAGGACGGTGCGGTACTCTTTGGCCTTATCGTTCGCCGGTTCAGCCACGAGCTTGCGCTCCACGGCCCCGAGCGCTTCCATCCGCCGGCCGGGCTTGTTCAGTTCGGGCCAGCTCAGGCGCTCGCTGAGCCCCTTCGGCCCGTCGATCGCGAGGAACCAGGCGTCGAACAGCAACTGGGTGCGCACCGTCGGGTGGTAGCCCGGCGTTTCGGGGTTCAGCAGCCGCGCGAGTGCTTCGGCCGCGGAATCGTACTGTTTCGCGTGGACCAGTGCGACCACCCGGAGGTAATCGACCCGCGCGAGGTACACGGGCTTCTTCTTCTCGACGAGGTTCAGGAACCGCGCCGCTTCGTCGGCCGCGGTCGGGGACGGGGGCGTCATCAGGAGCGCGGTGGCGCGGTCCAGGCACAACCGGAAGTCGAGTTCTTCGATCAGGTCGGGGTAGCGGTCGAGCGTGGCGAGCGTGAGGTTGTTGTGCAGCCGCGTCATGCCCTCGGTGGCCAGCTCGCTATTCGGGTTGAGTTCCAGCGCGCGCCGGAAAAAACGGATGGCGAGCCCGAGTTGCCCCAGGTGCATGTAGCTGAACCCGCGGAGCACGTGCTTGAACACGCGCAACCCGGGCAGGATGCGGGTGGCGTAGACGAAATAGAGCGTGACCGGGATCAGGAACGGGGCCGCGGCGCCCAGCCCCGGGAACTGGTTCGCGAACCCGAGCAGGTGCAGCCCGATGCCGAGCCCCGCGCACAGGGTCATGATCTCGACTTCGGACTCTTCCGCCTCGCCGCTGAAGGTGAGCAGGTAAAAGAACGGCAGCCCGAGGAGGAGGTAGATGCCGAGGTTCGCGCGCGACTCGGGAGAGGCGAAGAACGAAACGGTCTTCTCCCGGTCGGCGGGGTCGGGCACCTTGATTTCGAGGATGTACTCCGACGCGAGGTACACCAGGAGCGCCGCGACCCCGGCACACGTCAGGAAGCGCCACGTCCAGTCTTCCACCTGGCGCATCCGGTAGAGCCCGAGCCCGAGGACCGCCCCGCCGACGGCACAGAACCCGAGCCAGTCGCCGACGGGCGGGTTGTGTTTGATCTCGGTCCAGGTCAGGTCGACCAGCTCCGCCAGGGGCTGCGCCCACGGCTGCGCGAAGTCGCGCCCCGAGAGGATGCCGACCGCGAGGCCGATCATGGTGCCGGCGTAAATGAACAGCGAACTTTCGAGCAGCACCAGGAGCGGGAACGCTTTCCAGTTGGCCCACGGCTTCACGCCGCGGCGCATCAGCCGACCGACCCCGAGCAGGAGGCCGACGGCGAGCCCCGTACCGACCCAGCCGAGAACCCAGCCGATGTCCTTCCAGGCTTCGGTCCGGTCGCGCGGCACTTGGAGGGCAAAAAAGATCCAGAGCCCGAAGAACAGGCCCTTGAGGACGTACTCGTTGCGGTGCCAGGGGGTCATGATCGGGTCACCCGGATCGATGGGTTCGGCGTCCCGCCGGGTCGCCGGAAGGTCGGCGCGGGACCATACGAGACGTTACTCCCGCGAGGGTGCGCCCGGAAGGTCGGGGCGGCTCTGCGGGACCAAAGAGGGAGGCAGACAGGGGTCACGATATCGCGCCGGATACCGGGCTGCTAGGGCCGCGCAACGCGAATTGGTGCTTGACTCTACTTCGCCCCGCCCCTACACTCGCTGCGGTCACTCCACTGGGGCGGCGCGGTGCTGGTACAGTCCTTCGGTACACCCCGATTTGCGCTCGCGGTCCTGGCCCTTCTGGGTCAGGTGGCTCCCCTGATTGCATTCCCGGCGGGCGCGCTGATCGGACCGCACACCGGCTCGGGGTGTTCCTCCGCGGGGTGCGCCTGTGCCCCGGTCGAAAAGCTCATCACAGGCTGCTGTTGTGGCAAAGTGAGTGCGCTCAAACCGGCCCCCAAAAGTCGCACGGGAGTGCCCGCGCCGCCGAAAAAGAAGACCTCGTGCTGTGCGCCCCACGCAGACGACAAGCACGCCCCCACGCTGCCCAAGAAGACCTCCTGCTGCAAGCCCGAACAGGTCGCAGCCCCGGTGCCGGTCGCAAAAACCTGCGATCTCGCACCAAAGACGGTCATGGCGCCCGGCGGCACGTGCAAGTGCGACAAGCCCTCAAAAGCC
>DASWYH010000754.1:0-2498 GCA_036405095.1 Gemmata sp.
CAAGTGGGTGCATGGCAAGCGAGCGGTGGTCGAACCCGATCGGAAGCTCACCGCCGAGGAACTCCAACAACGGGTGTGCGACTACTTCGGCTGCCGTCGTGAGCCATCATTACCGAAGCCTCAGCAATGAACCCGCACTAGTGATGTCGCCGCTGTGGGCGCACCCCCACTCCTTCAGGTTGAAGTACGCCACCTCCCCGAGCCGCTCCCAGTCGTGCCCGAAGAACACCGTTGACAGGTCGATGTCAGTCCGCGACGCGCCGTCCGTCCACCACACGAAGAACCGCAGCGTGGTACAGTCCGGCAGCGCCAGCCGCGAGCCCCGGCTGATCGTCCGCAGCGACTTCGCCGCCGACCGCCGGGCCGTCGGCACGAACTGGTGCTTCATCGCCTCGTCGACGTACACCCGGCCGAGCGGCGGGAGGGTGGCGAACCGCGCGCAGAGCGTCTCGCGGGCGGTCGCCGCCAGCCGCGCCGCCACGCCCGTCGGGAGTGCGGGCAGCGGTTCCTCGACCACCTGCACCTTGGCCACGCTCCCCTTCGGGAAGAACGCCCGGTGGTCGGCCGCCCAGTCGCGGTGGGAGAAGTGCGCGTACACCTGGAGCAGCACCGGGGTCGAGACCTTGTGCGCCACGCCCCGGAACGCCTCGACGACACCGCCCGCGCCCGCCTCGCCGGCCGTGCGGAGCAGGTGGTCGAGCCGGCGCGCGAAGTCGCCGGGCCGCGTCGTCAGCAGCGCCGTGACGGTCGCCACGTCGCCCGCCAGCAGCCCCTTCTCCACCTTGCCGGCGAACGTCTCGAACGGCTCGTCGTTGCGCACCACTCCGAACGCGGCCAGCGCCTTGGGGTACCGGGCCGCGTAGTCGCCCGGCCGCAGCTCGCGCCCGAGCCGCTTCCACACCTCGGGCCGGCGCAGCATGTCCTCGGTCGCCGACGGGATCGCCTCGAGGGCGTCGAGCAGGAACCGGCGCTCGGGCCGCTTGAGCCGGCGGAACTTGGTCGGCTCGGCCAGCGACACGTCGCCGCCCGACATCACAACCGCCACCCGGAGCACGTCCGTGACCGTCTTCAGGTACGAGAGCAGGTATCCCGGCACCTCGTGCGCGAGCAAGGCGCCGATGAGGAGGGCGAGGTTCTCCTTCTGCGGGATCGCGGCCGGCAACAGCCGGGGAACGTCCGCGCGCCGGTTCTCGACGAACCAGCGGACGATCTCCTTGTCGCCGTCGGGCAGGGAGCCGTTCGACCCGACGAGGCGGGTGAAGACGGCGCCGAAGTCGGCGTCGGTGCCGAGGCCGATGACGCGCAGCTCGACCTCGCCGTCCGGCAGCGGCGCGCGGGCCTCGGTCTTGTACTCGGGCATGAACCGGACCGGCACCCGGAGCACGTCGGCGACGAAGCTGCCCCAGTAGTGGCGGATCGCGTTGAGGTACAGCTCGACCTCGCTCGCCTCCATCACCTGCTTCGGGAAGTTCGGGTACATCGGCCGGAACTGCCGGTGGGCGCCGACCATCTTCTCCAGGACCGGCACGACCTCCCGGTAGAGGGCGGTGAGTTCGTCCTCGCCCGTGCGGGACAGTGCCGCCATGAGGTCCGGCGAGAGGGTGAAGCCCAGCGCGCCGATGTTGCGGTTGAGCGTGGCGACGAGCGCCTCCGAGGCGGGGCGCCCGCTACCGCCCGGGGCGACGAGCTTGCGGGCCTTCGACAGGTAGATCTCCGGGGCGGTCAGCGACATGGGCAGGGCCTTCGAGAAGTGATGCCGGGAAGCTGCCGGGGTAGTTTGGAAATTGTTAGAAGGAACCCCGGCAATGGCCGGCAACGTTATGCGCAGGAAAGCGACCGAGGTAGGGTCTTAACAAAAGAGGTAGAAGAAACCTCGGTCATGGCCTGCGCGAGTGGAACGGGCCGGGGTCGAGCCGGCGCCTCCGGGTTGTCCCGGCGCTCTTCACTGAGCTACCTTTCCAGCAAGCGAACACGTCAGCCGTCGCACAGTATCGGTCGGACCCGTGCGGCGTATCAATCTCCTGGCCGCCTCGGTGTCGGCGATCCGGAGTCGGAGTGATGACAACACCTGGCACGCCGAGGTTCGCCGGATCTGGGCGAGAAACCGGATCGGTACCAGTCAGACAGCCTCGACCCCTCTGCTCTCAGAACCATTTGCCGCAGCATGTCTCGACGGGATGGGCATCGCATCATCCCAAGGGCACGGCGGGCCGCGCCGCTCAACAGCGGTCGGTTTCCTCTAGGATTCCTCTGAACAGGTAGCGTGCCCCCGCTCACAGTGAAGCGAAACAACCACCGGGGCAGCTTGCCCCGATGGTTGCTCAGCCGTCACGGGAAGAGCGGACCACTCCCACTTACCTTCCCGGTTACCGAACGCGGATGGTTTCTTACCTCCCGCAGAATCCTTCACCCCATCAGATCCGATCACGCGTGGCCCGAGCAAACGGCTTATTCGACCGCTTCGTCGGGGAGCGTCGGGAGGCTGTTGCGGCCGGTGG
>DASWYH010000755.1:0-2088 GCA_036405095.1 Gemmata sp.
GAAAGGGAAGCCCGGGGCCGTTGGGTGTTGCCATTGCCGCGCTTGCGGTTACGCACTTAGCATGAGGAAGTAACTCCACCCGAGGACCGACGATGGCCACCAGCTCGCGTTTCGACATTAAGACCCTCGAAGCGGCCCCGCGGGTTCCGGGGAAGCCCCGGCACAAGACCCGTGAGGTCAAGGTCGGCACCCGAGTGTTCGGCGGCTCGAACCCGATCTGGGTGCAGTCCATGACCACCACCGACACCTTCGACGTGGCCGCGACGGTCAAGCAGATCCACGCCCTCGAAGAAGCGGGGTGCGAGCTGGTCCGGGTGACGGTGCCCAAGCCCGAGGACGCCGGCGCGCTGTCGCAGATCCGCGAGCGGATCGGCATCCCGCTCATCTGCGACATCCACTTCGACTACAAGATGGCCCTGGCCGCGCTCGATCACCCCGTGGACAAGATCCGGATCAACCCGGGGAACATCAACAAGGCCGGCGACACCACGCACGACCGGTTCCGGCAGATCGTCCGCAAGGCGAAGCAGCGCGGCATCCCGATGCGCATCGGGGTGAACGCGGGCAGCCTCGAAACCGAGGTGAACCTGAAGTACGGGTTCCCGTGCCCCCCCGCGATGGTCGAGAGCGCCCTGCGCTACATCGAGGTGGCCGAGAGCGAGGGCTACCACGACATTATCGTGTCGCTGAAGTCGTCCGACGTGCTGGTCGCGGTGGAAGCGTACCGGTTGTTCGCGCAGATGTGCGACTACCCCACGCACATCGGCATCACGGAAGCGGGCAAGCCGCCCTACGCGGTGACCAAGAGCGCGGCCGGGCTGGCGCCCATTCTGCTCGACGGGATCGGCGACACGATCCGCATCTCGCTGCTCGGCGACCCGGTGCCGGAGATCGCGGCGGCGTTCGACATCCTTCAGGCCACGCAGCGCCGGGTGCGCCGGCCGGAGTTGATCGCGTGCCCGACGTGCGGGCGCCTCGCGATCGACCTGGAGGACATCATCGCGAAGCTCGAAGCCCGACTGAACGGGAAGCGGCTCCCGGTGAAGATCAGCGTCCTCGGGTGCGTGGTGAACGGCCCCGGCGAGGCCCGTGAGGCCGACATCGGCATCGCGGCGGGCAACGGCCAGGGGATGATCTTCCGCGAGGGGGAGATGGTGCGCCGGGTGCCGGAAGCGGAGATCGTGGACGCACTCATGGAGGAACTCGCGCGGTGGGAGGGCGAGAACCAGCACCGCATCCCGAAGACCGGCGACGGCGGGGGGCTGGGCCGCCGCAAGTTATTGTGACGAGCTAAATCGCGTGGCCGAATGTCGGCCCCGAGCGGGGCGCCCGATTCGGCCCGTCGCCGTTGCGGGGCCGCGGGGCGTTGCCGCCGAGAACCTTGATCCGATGCCCTCCCCCAGGCGCGCGGGCAAGGCGCCGATGACGGGCGTGACGCGCGAGCGGAGTCGCGAACCCGGGCCTCGGGAACGCCCAACTCGGGATGGTTCCGCAGGATTTCAGTAGCTTCAAGTGGTCAGTTGTCAGTGGGCCGAACAGACGAGAAACAAATACCGGGGTTTGAAGGGCACACGGAACGCTCTTCACTCCGCACTGAGCACGGACCACTGACCACTTGAAACTACTGGATTTGGTATGAGTTCGGTGCCGGGGAAGTGAGGAGCGGCGTCTTCGAAAGACCGGGCGCGCGGGTGGTCGTGTTTTGGTCGCTCCGCCGCAGAGGCGGTACTGAACCCGCTCAGCAGGGCCGGGCGCGGGCGGCTCGCGCGACGCGAACGGGGATCGCCCCCGGACTCGGCCGCCCGCTCGGCGGCGAGATGCCAGAGCCGCGTCGGATCGTTCGAGCGGACGGGGTGCGCATCGTGCGATCCTCCCCCGCGGGCACCCTTCCCACTGCGGCAACACGAAGGGCCTGTCTCAGCCCCAAAAAGAAGAAGCCGGCGACCTCGCGGTCGCCGGCTTTCGTTGATAGGGTTGGGGATAGGCAGTGAGGAGTGACAGCGGGCCGGGGGAACTTGGCCCGACTTGGTTTTAGATGGAAGAGGTTAAAGCAGACGGTGTGCCAAATCGCTCGCGGCCCCGGCGGAG
>DASWYH010000756.1:0-2696 GCA_036405095.1 Gemmata sp.
CAAGTGGGTGCATGGCAAGCGAGCGGTGGTCGAACCCGATCGGAAGCTCACCGCCGAGGAACTCCAACAACGGGTGTGCGACTACTTCGGCTGCCGTCGTGAGCCATCATTACCGAAGCCTCAGCAATGAACCCGCACTAAGCACACGGGAGCCCCGTCTTAGCTGTGTGCGTTACGGCGCTCTTTCCCCGAGTCAGGGCAGGACATGTTCTTTCCGGTCGGTTGTGCCAACTGCGGGAAACCGTTCCAGGTGCCCGAAACGGCTCTTGGCAAGTCGGTAGAGTGCCCGTGGTGCCAAAGTGCCGTTCCCGCCTTACCGGTCGCGAAGGTCGTTGAACCGGCCCCCGCGCCAGCTCCCGTGCCACCGCCGGCGGTGGTGGAACCGCCCCCCGGGCACAAGTCACCGGCCCCGAAGTGGCTCAAGAAGTACACCACCGAGCGCCCCAAAGTGCCGGCCCGCTCGGTTCTCGTCGTCAAACCGCTCGACGCGCAACCCCTCTCGCTCGACGACGAACTGACAGAGCCCTTCTACCCTCCCGCGCCACCCGCGCCCAAGAAGCGCGGTCCGTTCCGCCCGGTTCCGATTCTGGTGGGTCTTACCGTTTCGTTCGTGGTCATGGGGCTGACGGTTGTGGTCCTCGGGTACGGCTCCGGGCGCGCACAGGAGTCGCGCTGGGCCGAGTTCACGCCCCCCGACAAGTCGTGTTCGGTGCTGCTCCCCGCGCCGCCGCGCGAAGAGCCGACGGAACCGAACCCCGCCGGGTCCGTTGCGGACGGGAAGCGGTTCGTCGCAACGAGCTGGTACACGCGCGCAACCGCGTGGCTCGCGTGGAACGACCTGGACCCCACGTTCGCGGAAGCCGTGGCGAAAGACAAGGACAAAGACAAGGCGTTCACCGCGAGCGCGATCCGGGCCGAACTGGAGCGCGAAAAGAAGCGCCTCCAGGGTACCGTCACGAAGGAAATGGAACTCCGGCTCAACACCGCGTGGGGCATCGAAGTTCACATGGACACCCCACACGGGAAGGTCATCGAGTGGCTGCTGGTCGCCGCCGATGAGCCGAACCCGCGGCTGTACGTGTACGGTCTCCGGGCCACCAACATCACCCCCGAGAGCGCCGTCGTCCGCCGCATGTTCACGTCGTTTAAGCTGAGCCCGTGATCCCGACCGGGCGGGAGCCGCGGGAAAGAGCGGCTCCCGTGCCAACCTCGCTAAACCGTGGCCGCGCTATTGAAGGCAGACGGGACCTTTTCCGAAAATGTTGGGGACGCCGCCACCCCGACCGTCGCTCACCACGGACCCGCTCCCATGAACCCCGGCGACACCGCCCCCGATTTCACCGTGCTTCAGCCGGACGGCACGCCCGCGAGGCTGTCCGCGTTCCTCGCGTCCGATTGCCTACTCCTGATCTTCCTCCGCCATTTGGCCTGAATCCCGTGTAACGCACACCTCGGTGAGGTGAACACGGCCCGCGACCGGTTCGCGGCCCTCGGGTGCTCCGTTCTCGTCGTTTCGCAGGCCAGGCCCGAAGTGCTGGCGATGTACCTGGCGCGGTTCCGGTGGGCGGTGCCGCTCGTGTGCGATCCGGAACGCACCGCGTACACCGCGTTCGGCCTGGAGCGCGCCGGGTGGCTCACGTTCTTCCGCCCGCGCGTGCTGTGGGGCTACCTGCGGAAGATGCTCGCGGGCCACGGCGTCAAGAAGCCCTACCCCGGTGAGGACGTGCTGCAACTGGGCGGCGACTTCATCCTTTCGCAAGGCCGCAACGTGCTTTTCGCGTACCCGTCCGCAGATCCCACCGACCGACCCACCGTTCCGGACCTCCTCGCCGCGCTCGCATCGGCCCGGCCGATTCCTCATGAACCCGGCCCCAATGACACGCGCGTTGACGGTTCCGCACCGGGAGCCTAACGATACTGATACCCACCGCGGCTCGCACCCCGTCGCGCACGACCCTTCGGGTCGCCGTCAAACGTCGAAAGGATCACCATGACCCCCCGCAGGCTCCTCGCCCTCTTCGTGCCACTCGCGCTGGGCGCCTTCGCGCTGCCCCAGTTCGCCGCCGACCCGCCGGCGCGGCCGGCGCAGCCCGCGGCGCAGCCGAAGCTCGAAGCGCCGGACTTCCTGCTGCCCGACGAGTCCAAGATGACGCCGTTCAAGGACCGCGTCCCGATGGTGTTCGTCGTCAGCAACCAGCCCGAGTGGAAGACCCTCAAGGGCTTTTGGACCGAGGGCGCGCAGGAGGTCGCGGACCCGGCCACCGGACAGAAGGTCACGCAAAGGGTCGTGAAGATCAAGGTGCCTCTGGGGCTCACACAGGCGCCGCCGGTGCCCGCCGAGAACCCGATGACCGTTGAGAAGTGGGCGCTGGGCAAGAAGCTGTACTACGACAAAATCTTGTCCACCGACGCGACCGTCGCGTGCGCGAGCTGCCACGCCCCGAGCAAGGGGTTCGCGGACGGGAAGAGGACCTCCACCGGGATCAACAACGCGACCGGGCCGATCAACGCCCCCACGGTGTTCAACACCGCGTACAACCGGTTCCAGTTCTGGGACGGCCGGGCGGCGTCGCTCGAGGACCAGTCGCAAGGCCCCCCCGGTAACTCGAAGGAAATGTTCGCCGGGAAGGGCGACCCGTGGGCCGAGGCGGTCGAGCGGCTCCGCGCCAACCCCGATTACGTGAAAGCGTTCAACG
>DASWYH010000757.1:0-5344 GCA_036405095.1 Gemmata sp.
GCAGCGGCCCGCTCGAACTGCGCCACGGGCGGAGCTTGTTATTGAGCCAGCCGCTGAGCTGGTACTCGTCGGTGGCCTGGTAAATTGCGGCCTGTGCCTTCTCGTGCTCCGCGCGCCGGTTCTCGACCAGATACCACGCCGCCAGGCTCCGGTACGCGGACGGGGGCAACTCGTCGGCCGCTCGGACCAGCTCGAACTGCTTGATCGCTTCGGGAACCTTACCCTGTTCCGCGAGCAGGTAGCCCAGGGCGAGGCGCCAGCGCGCGTCCGCGAAGGGCTCGCTCGTCCACCGCGCCAGATCGGCTTCGAGTTGCTTCGGGCGGTCGAGGGCGATCAGGAGCTGGTACTTTTCCGCGCGCCACCGTACCGAATCGGGGGACTGTTGCGCGTGCCCATCGACGTGCCGGACGAGGCGCCCAATGAGGTCCGCGTCGGCGCCTTTGCGGGCCGCGAGGTTCTGGAGCACCGCGAGCGCGCGGTCGCGCAGCACCTCATCGAGCCACGCGGCGAGCGCATTAGCGGGGTCGGCCTTCACCACGGGAGCCGAGAGGAGCGCCCAGCAATCTTCCGCGGCGGCTTTGAGGTTCCGTTCGAGCCGCACATCGAGCCACACGCGCTCCGCGACGATCCAGTTTGCGAACGGCTGGGGGTGTTTTGCGGCCTCTTTGTGGAGCCGATCGGCAAAGCCCTCGCGGGCGAGCTTGCGGTTCTCCTCGTGTTTCTTCTGAAGTTCGGTGCGGGTGAGCGTGTCCGGGCGCTCAACGGTTTTCATGCGCGCCTGGAAGCGCGCTTCGAGCAGCGTGTCGGTGAGCCGGTGCAGGGCCGCAACCCGGTTGTACAGCCCGTTCGCGGGTGCGTCGGGTGCGGCCAGTTTGTCGAGCAGCGCGAACAGTTCGTCTTCGCCCGCGGCCGTCCACGGGCGCTCCAGGAGCGCATCGAAGAGCTGGTTCGCGTAATCGGCCCGGTACAGTTCCGGTCCGTTCTGGAGCTGCACCCGGAGGAACGTCAGCCATTCGTCCTCACCGAGCCACGAGAGCACGCGGGTGAGCGGGTGCGCGATCTGGTTCTTGGTGTAAGGGTCGCGCTCCGCGTCCCACCGCTTGCGGAGCGCCGCGGCGATCGCCTTCCACGCGGCTTGCTCGGTGCCGTCGTGAGCCCAGACCCACGTCATCAGGTAGTCGATGCGGGCGACCGGGAGCGTGGCGATTTCTCGAACCAGTGCGTCCGCAATCTCCTTCCGTGCGGCGCGGGCCACATCGGTGGACGAGAACCGCGACGAGCTGAGGATGTGCGACACGAGCGTCATCTGGTCGTCGCGCCGGCTGAAGAACCTGGCGACCTCGAGGAGCGGCGCGTACCACCGCCCCTCGACGCGGTTCGTGTACAGGTCGTATCCCGACCCGAGGGCGAAGTTGACCGCGGCGTGGAGCCGGCCCGATACCGCGGGCGCGAGTTCGCCGGGCACCAGGGCCTCGCGCATCCACTCCGCCGCGAGTTCTTCCGCTTTCGCGCTTTGGTTGCTCCGCACCAGGGCGCCGAGGTACTGCGCGAACGGCACCACGCTGTCGGGTTTCGCTTTCATCCATTCGGCGAGGTGAACCACGAGTTCGCGGAACCGCCCCTGCTGCCGGAGCAGGTTCGCGTACAGCTCGCGGAGCGAGGTTTCGTGGTCGGGCCGGTCCCACTCAGCCGCCGGGACCAATACGCGGTCGAGCCACGCGAAAGCCGCAGCGTAATCGCCGCTGATGGCCAGCGACTGGGCGTAACTGTACTGGAGCGTGTGGTCCCGCGGGTAATCGGTTGCGAGTTCCTTCGCGAGCGCGAGGGCTTTATCGACCTGTCCGGACTGTTCCACCAGCGCGACCCGCCGGGCGCGCCACGCCTTCACGGCCCCGACGTGCGCCGGCTGCCGCTCGTACACCTTGCGGAGCGCGTCGTCCAGCGCGAGCCGCTCGTTCGTTTGCAGCACCCCGGCGGCGGAACCGGCGAGGTGCTCGGCGAGGAAGAAGTCATTGGCCCGGGCGTCGGTGTCCTGCGTTTCGACCAGCGCGGCGGCGCCGGCGATCAGGCGCGTGCGGAGTTCGTCGTGCCGGCGGCTCGCGAGCAGGAACGAGTCGCGGAGCCATTTCAACCCGGCCTTCCCGGCCGCGAGCGTTTCGGCTTCCTGAAAGTGTTCGAGCGCGCGTGCCCACTGCTGGGTGGCCGCGAAGTGGAGCGCCAGCACGGCGCGGTCGTCGAACGTCGCCTTGCCTTCCGCCACGTGCTTCTTCGCGTCGGCGACGGTGGGAAGGGGGGACGCGAGGAACAGCACCTTGCCCTTGCCCGCGAGTTCTTGAGCCAGGCGCCCGGCGAACCGGTCCGCGGGAACCGCGGTCACCGTTTGCGTCGCGAGCGCGACCCGGCGCCCCTTCTCGTCGAGCGTTTCAATGCGCGTGGCCCACCACCGGCCGCCGACCTCGACGAAGTCCGCAAACCGGGTCCGGCTGGTGACGGCGTTCTTGTTGCGCGTCTCCAGGCTGAGCAGCACCCGGCGCTCGGTGTCGATCAGGGCGCGCGCCTCGGAGTCCGGGTCGTACTTGTACTTCATGACCAGCAGCGCGCGGTCCTTCGCAACGGTTTCCACGGTAGGCACCAGGTGCGCGTGGGTCACGTGGAGGGCCGTCACGGAGGCGTCTTGAAGTTCGAGCGGCGGGTGCGTGAGGTCTTCTTTGTTGGACGCGCGCACGCGCCCCAGTTGGAACGCAGTGCTGAACGTGCCGCACTCCTTGGGGTCGCACCACGACACCGTGACCGGCCCGCCCTCGGGGGCGTTCCGGGCGAGCCACGCGCCGGGCGCGATCAGTTCCAGCCGGTGCGAACGGGCGCTCAGCTCGCCGCGGGCGGCGGTGAAGTGGTCGCTCTGGCGCGCGACGACGATACCGCCCTGGAGCTGGCCCAGCTTCTCGCCCCGCAGGAGGCTGCGCGACAGGGCCAGGGCCGGCGCGGGCCAAAGGGTCTTGGGTTCCTTCGGCTCCCGCGCCGGCGGGGCGAGCGAAGGGAACAGCCCCCCGAGCCACCGGAGCTGCGGCCCGCGCCCGCGGTAGTAGAACGGTTGCGCGGCCGGCGGGCGCAATTGTAAGCCGGGGAGCGCTGTTTTGCTGCGCGGCCTCCCGCGCGATTCGCGCTCCCACAACCCGCCCCGGTCCCAATCACCGGGCAACCCAGGGCCGTCACTCCGCAGGTCCGCTAACGTCTTCTCGTCGAACTCATTGATCTCACCACCGTACCCCGAGAGCAGTTCGGGGTCGGGCGCGCCGCTGGTGTCGTAGATTTCAGGCTCGCGCCGGCTGCTCGGATTGAAACCTTCGGGCTTCGGTTCGAGCGGCGCCGGGAGGGGCGACGCGATGACCGGCAAAGCGAGACTCGCGGGCTCGGGCGCGGGCGGCCAATCGGGCCGCGGATCCGTGATCTCGGTCGCACTTGCGGGGTGGAAGCTATACCCGCCGTCGAATTCCGTTGTGTCCGAGAGGCTCAGTTGGTCGATTTCGCGGGGCCGGAAGCGGAACAGGGCCGCGTTGCGCCCCAGCCCGTTGAGCTGCGCCAGCACGTTCCGCCGCAGTGCGGTGCGGTAGTCGCCCGCGAGCTCCATCTGGTGCTGCTTCAGCGCGAACGTGGCGGCCTCGCGCCCGTCGGCGAAGAACCGCTCGCCGTCGCGCATCTGGAACCGCCTTTTTACCGCGAACCGGGCGCGGTCCGCGTCGCTTTCGAGAACGAGCAGCGACGTGTACGGCGTGATGATGTGGAACTCCTCGCTCAGCGCGATCACGTCCTGTTTGGTGCCCTCGGTGCGGCCCTGTTCGAGCAACTTGTCGAGGTGCATTCGCGCCCACAGCCGCGGGACGAAGGAGTTGCCCTGTTCCGCGCCCCGGAGCTGAATCTTCGCCGCGTACCGCACCGGTTTGCCGCCCAGGGTGCCGGTCACGACGATCTCGCCCGACTGGTCCTTGCTTTCGGGCAGGTAGCGCCCGAGCAGGATCTGTTGCGTGCCCGCCGGGACGTTGGGCAGCACCTCGGGGTACACGCGCGCCGTGCGGAGCCCCGTGAACTCCACTTTCAGGTCGCGAAGGGCGGGCGCAGCGATCTCCGTGAGCAGATCGAGCGCGGTGGCCTGCGGGTTCCGTGAACTGGACACCCGGCGCACAGACCCGCCGCCGAGGCTGCCGATGGCGTTGAGGGCCGCGGGCTCGTAACTGCTGCCGAGTGCGACGGCGTGAAAGGTGCCGCTCTTGCTCTCGTAGAGGCGCTGGAGCCTCTTGGCGAACGCGACCGGGTCCGCGTTCCCGGTCGTGGGGACCGCATCGCCCAGGTAAACGACGTGCGTTCCGGGTTCGGTCATCTTGAGGACCGAAGCAAACGCCTTGTCGAGATCGGTCCAGCCGAGCGGGGACCGCTTCGCCAGGAACTGTTGCGCCGTTGTGACGTTCGCCGGGGTCGCCGGGACCGGCTTCTCGAACACCCAGTCACAGTTCACGTCGCACGCGGCCAGATTGAGAGTGTCCTTCGGCGTCAGCGCCCCCAGTAGCGCGCTGAGCACGGCGGTTTGGTTCGCTCGCTGCGCTTTGTCCATTGATGCCGACGTATCGGCGACCACCAGCAACTTGAGCGGGGAGCCGTTGGGCACCAGTGGGCGCTCCCAGGCCGCGGCGGCCCCCGGCGGCGTGAGTTGCACCATGAAGTAGCCGTCGTCGCCGCGCCGGTGCGGCACCACGACGAGGTCCGGGCGCCCGGGTTCGACCTCGAAGACCGCTTCGAAGTCGCGGGCGGGGGTGTACTCCTGGGCCGCGAACTCGACGTGTCCGGAGTGCGCGGTTCGCGCGATCCGTGCGGGGTGCGTCGGCGAGGCCACGCTCTTGAGGGCGACCGCGGAGTTCACCTTCACGTCGATCTTCAGTTCGCGCAGCGGGTGCCGCTTCAGCAACTCGCTCTGGAGGGCGTAGCTGTACCGGTAGCGGTTCCCCTGGAGCGGGAGCACCTGCGTGTAGGTGATCTTGATCCGCTTTTCGGCGCGCCCGGGGATCGGGAACACGCGGGCCTTGAAGATGTTCCCGCCGGCCCACTCCAGGAGCCCCGGGTCGCGCTTCTGGCGCAAGATCCCCTCGTAAATCTCGCGGGCGCGCTGTTTCTCCACCACATCGGCTTCCACGAGTTGGTCGCCGATCCACATCCCGAACCCGGAGATGGATGCGTCCTGTGGCAGCGGGAAGTGGAACACGCCTTCGAGCGTGTCGGGCGTGGCGTTGACGAACGATTCTTCGATGGTGGTGCGGCTGATCTGGTCGCGGATATCGACGGTGACGTGGTGATA
>DASWYH010000758.1:0-8433 GCA_036405095.1 Gemmata sp.
CGAGGTCGAACCAGGTGAGATTCGGGTGCCCGCACAGCGCGCGGGCTAGCGCTGCGACGCCCTCCGGCCCGATGCCGTTGCTCGCCACGCTCAGGGCGCTCAATCCGCGGTTCCGCGCGAGCCCCGCCGCGAGCCGCTTCGCGCCCGCGTCGCCGAGGCAGTTCACACTCAGGAACAGCCCCCGGAGCGCCTGGTTCGTTTCAACCAACTGGGCCAGCCGCGCCGCCGCCGGTTCTTCCAGCGCGTTCCCGCCAAGGTACACGGAATCGATCGAGCCGGGCGCTTCGGCCAGGGCCGTGACCACCTCGCCCAGAGCGACTTCGCCGGGGCAGGTGTTCACGAGGTCGAGAACGCGCACCGCCGTTCCCCCCCGAATGAGGGCCGCAACGGAACGCAGCCCGTCGGCGCCGATCGGGTTGCGCTTCAGCCACAGCCCCGCCACGGTTGCACTCGCCGCGACCGCACACGAAAGCCGCTCGGCACCGGTCGCGCCGATGCCGTTGCACCCGAGGTACACGACCTCCAGGGTGCGGTTGACCGCGAGCAGGTCCGCCACGGCCGCGGCCCCGGCGTCGCCGATGCCGTTGGTCCCGAGGAGCAGCGAGCGGACCACGGTGTTGTTTTGAAGGGCCGCCGTGACCGCCCGGCACCCCTCGATACCGAGGCCCTGTTTGCAGAGGTCCAGGCGCCCATCGGGCAGGAGCGTCCCGCGCGCGAACGCGCGCGGCTCGGTTACGGGCCGGTTCGCTCGCAAGGCTTCGAGTAACGGCGCGAGTTCGCCCGGCGGGCACGACGGCGCCGGGAGCGGCCCCTTGATCGGGCACAGGATCGTGTCGGTTGCCATGCGGTTACCAGGGGTGCCAGTGCTGCGCAGCCCTACCAGGGGTACGGAGCGTAATCTTTGAGGAAGACCCCGAAAAACGGTTCGCCGGGCTCGTTGATGCCGCGCGCGATGGGGTCGTACACGCGCGCCATGCCGTCGGTGCAATCGAGGGGCGTGAAGAACCCTTCGGCCCGGACCCGCTCGGCGCCGGGGTGCGGCTTCTCGTCGGTGATCCACCCCGTATCGACGCTGGTCATGTAGATTCCGTCGGCCGCGTAATCGGCGGCCGACGTGCGGGTGAGCATGTTGAGCGCGGCCTTGGCCATGTTCGTGTGCGGGTGCCGAACCGTCTTGGTCGGCCGCGTGAACTGCCCCTCCATCGCGGAGACGTTCACGATGAACCGACGGGTGAACGGCGAGCGCAAAAACAGGGGCTTGAGTCGCGACGCCAGCACGAACGGCCCGACCGCGTTCACGAGCTGCACTTCGAGCATTTCGAGCGTGCCGACCTCGTGGAGCCGCTGCGACCAACTGTTGTCGGGGCGCAGGTCGATCTGCTGCCCGTGGGCGTCGAACCGGGCGGGCGGGAACCATTTCTGTTCCGCCAGCACGGGGAGCGCCGATTCGCTTCGCGCTTCCAGTAGCGCGGGCGTTTCGCCTTCTAACAGGTGCGCGTAGAACGCGAGCGGCCGGCGGACCGTCTGCGCGGCGTTGTTGATGAGGACGTCGAGGCTCGGCTCGTTCGCGGTGAGGTAGTCCGCGAGCGCTTCCACCCCCGGCAGGTCGCGCAGGTCCAGGCCGACCACCCGGAGCCGGTCGAGCCATTCGGGCGCGTCGGGCTCGCCCGCGTACCGCCGGCGGGCGTCGTTCGGGAACCGGGTCGTCACGATCAACTCGGCCCCGTCGCGCAGCAGCCGCAGCCCGAGCTGGTGCCCGATCTTGATGCGCCCGCCGGTGAGCAGCGCGCGCCGGCCCCGCAGGTCGGCGCGCTGCTCGCGCTTGTTCGCGTTGCGCGCGGCGCACTCCGGGCACAGTTGGTGGTAGAACGAGTGGACCTCGACGAAGGGCGTTTTGCACACGTAGCAGTTCACCGGCCGCCGGTACACCCCCGGCGCGCCGCCCGCGGTGAGTGCCGGAAGCCCGGGCGCGCCGGCCACCACGCCGGTTCGCTCCACCTGTGCTCGGTCCGCGTGGCGGTCGTCCGCCCGGAGGCGCCGTTTCAGCGCCTTCCGGCCGCGGTTGTGGACCTTCGCCACGAGCGCCTTGAAGCGCTCATGGGTGTCCACCACCGCGGGGTCGTCGGCCACATGCTGGAGCACCTTCAGGCAGGTTTCGAGTTCGTCGGGGGTGAAGCTCATCGGGCACCTGAAAGAAAGCCAGCACTGCGTTTTGCGGGATCGGAACGGCGCCCCGGGGAAGGATTCGAACCTCCGCTTCCACCTTGGCAAAGTGGTGTGCTTCCACTACACCACCGGGGCAAAATCGGCACAGCCTCGGGGAAGGATTCGAACCTCCGCCTTCGGGTTATGAGCCCGATGTGCTTCCACTTAACACCACCGAGGCACGATCACCACGAGCCGCACCACCGGAAGCCGCCTCGGGGAAGGATTTGAACCTCCACTTCCGGATTACGAAACCGGTGTGCTTCCAGTTACACCACCGAGGCACGTTCTGGGACAGTCTTGACAGCCCCGAGGAGGGATTCGAACCCCCACCTCCGTCGTTGCAGGACGGTGCGCTTCCAAATTACGCTACCGGGGCACACGCGATCAACGCCCTGGGGAAGGATTTGAACCTCCACCTCCACCGTGTCAGGATGGCATGCTTCCATTGCACCACCGGGGCACACGTGATCAACGCCCTGGGGAAGGATTTGAACCCCCAACCCGCGATTTAGCAAACCGCTGCTCTTCCAGTTGAGCTACCAGGGCAAGCAAACCACAACCAACCCGACGGCGATGCGCCGTCAGCGCGTGAGGCCATCGGGCGGCAGAACGCCGTGTTCGTGTCGTTGGTACAGGTCCAACAGGCAGTCCGTTAGGGTCCGCGCTTCGCGCGCGGACCCGCCGTCCGCCAGGGCCGACCCGCGTAGCAAGATGTACAGCGTCCCGGCCAGATCCGTGCGCCCGTCGGCGTCGAGCGGAATCGCGGGGATATCGGTTTTCGAGCGCTGGGCACGCCAAACGATCCGCCGTTCGCAAACCTGCTCGAACGCCTTCCGAACCGCAGCCGGCAACGGCAGTTCCCGTATCGCGCGCGGGAGCGACCAGGGGCCGGGCACGTGTAGCCGCTCCACCCACTGACGGAGGTCGTTTGAGAGCGCCGGCCGGTCCGCGTGGAGCCGCGCGAGGAGCGTGTCCCCGGGTTCCGGACCGAGCCCGATTTGCGCTCGGAGCGACTGCCGCAACCGGAACGGGAGCCCCGGCGGCACCGGCGGAAACGTCCCGGGTTCGACGCGCGGCGCCCCCCGCAGGACGAGCACCTCCAGCGCCGGGGAGCGGTTGTAGATCGCGTTCACCAGCGCGCGAACTCCCGCCGCACTCACGCCCGCGTGCGACAGGTTCAAGTAACGGAGCCGGCGGAACACGTCCGAAGCGACCAGCGCGCGAACGCCCTCGTCGCCGACACCGGACCGTGTGAGGTTCAGGTAGCGAAGGCGCCCGGTGTGCGGGGACCCCAGGAGCTGGCGCAGTACCGGAGCCGAAATCGGTTGGCGGTCGAAGTCGAGTTCGCGCAGGTGCGCCAGCGCTTCGAGTTCGGCGACGAAGCCCACGGTATCGGGTGTCAAACCCGATAACCGGACCCGCACAACGGGCGTTAACCGGATCAGGTCGGCGAACCCATCCACGAGTTGCTCGGCGCGGAGCGTAACGCGCTCCGCGAAGCCGCCGCGGTACTCGCTGCCCCTGATGAGTTCGCGGAACGGGGCGTCCCAGCGCTCGCGGTGGCGCCCGAGCAACTCTTTCTGGCGGGCCACGCGCCCCGGGCGCTCCGACGGCGGCACCTGGTTCGCAGCCAGCGCGTGCTGGAGGTGAACGAACTCGCCGCGCTCGGTCAGCGCGGGATCGTCCTGTTCGCTCAACCAGTCCGCGAAGACGAGCCGGGCGGTTGTGTCGTCGGGGTCGTCGGTGACGCACTTCAGAAAAGCGGTTTCCACGGCTCCCTCCCCGCGCAGTCACCCTCCGGACACCGCAACCCGCTCGCGAGTTCGCTCGGCATCCGGGCGAAGGTCACGCGCTCGCGTCCGTGAGCACCTTTACGGCGTCGGAGTCGAGTTCGAGCCGCGTGGCGTCGAGGAGGTCGCGGAGCTGCTCCACGCTCGTGGCGCTCGCGATCGGGGCCGTGATGCCCGGTTGCGCGAGCAGCCACGCGATCGCGACCTTTCCGGGCGTCGAAGAGTACCGCGCGGCCACCGCGTCCAGCGCCGCGAGGATGCGGAACCCGCGCTCGTTCAGGTAGTTCTTGGCCTTCGCGCCGCGCGCGCTCTTCGACAGATCGGCCTCCGACCGATACTTACCGGTGAGGAACCCGGCCGCGAGCGAGTAGTACGGGATGACCGCCACGCCCTCGCGCACGCAGAGCGGGGCGAGTTCGGCCTCGAACCCGGCCCGGTCGTACAGGTTGTACCCCGGTTGGAGGCACTCGTACCGCGGGAGCCCGCGCTCCGTACTCAACCGGAGCGCCTCGGCGAGGCGCGGCGCGGAGTAGTTCGACGCCCCGATGGCCCGCACCTTGCCCTGCGCGATCAGCTCCGCGAACGCGCCCAGCGTCTCTTCCAGCGGCGTCGCGGCGTCGTCCTGGTGCGACTGGTACAGGTCGATCGTGTCGATTTGCAAGCGGTTCAGGGACCGCTCAACGGCCTTCAGGATGTACCCGCGCGAGAGCCCTTTCTCGCCCGGTCCCATCTCCATTCCAACCTTCGTCGCGATGACCACCCGGTTGCGGTTCCCGGACGTCTTGAGCCACCGCCCGATGATGGTTTCGGACTCGCCGCCCGCGTTGCCCGGAGCCCAGCGCGAGTACACGTCCGCGGTGTCGATGAGGTTGAACCCGCCGGCGACGAACGCATCGAGCACCCGGAACGAGATCGGCTCGTCGATCGTCCAGCCGAACACGTTGCCGCCCAGCGCGAGCGGGGCGACCTGGATACCGGAGCTGCCGAGCGGTCGGGTCTTCATGGTGTCCTCCTCGGGCGAGTGGCGCGTGTATTCAACCTCACAAGCCGGACCCGGAGCGACAAGCCCGCTTTCCGGCGCCGGCGCGTGTCGGTCTGGTCGCGGTTCGATTCGGGGGCTAATTCGATAGTGGCACCACCCAGTTCGCCGAGCGCTTTCGCCGACGAACCACAAAGGCCGCCCCCCCACCTCCGAGGCCGCGCCATGAGGTTCCTTTCCCTCGCCCTCCTTGTTCTGGTTACCGCCCCGGCCGCCGGGGCGGACCTGCCGCGGAGCGCGCCCGAAGCGCAGGGCGTCTCTTCGCCCGCGGTGCGTGCGTTTGTTGAAGCGGCCGACCGGGACATCGACGCCCTGCACAGCTTCGTGCTGGTCCGCCACGGGCACGTCGTCGCGGAGGGCTGGTGGGCGCCCTACGCTGCCGAAACCCCGCACATGCTGTTCTCGCTCAGCAAGAGCTTCACCTCGGCGGCGGTCGGCATCGCGGCGGCGGAAGGCAAGCTCAGCCCAGACGATCCGGTGCTGAAGTTCTTCCCGGACGACGCCCCGGCCGAGCCGTCCGCGAACCTCAAAGCGATGCGCCTGACGGACCTGCTCCGCATGTCCACCGGGCAGCAATCCGAGCCGCCCCGAAAGGGCACCGAGCCGTGGGCCAAAACGTTCCTCGCGCACCCCGTGCCGTTCAAGCCGGGCACGCACTTCGTGTACAACACTTCGGCTACTTACATGCTCTCAGGTGTGGTTCAGAAAGCTACCGGCGAAACGCTCCTCGACTACCTCAAGCCGCGCCTGTTCGAGCCCCTGGGGATCGCAAAACCGACGTGGGAGGTGAGCCCGCAGGGCATTTCAACCGGCGGGTACGGCCTCAGCGTGCGAACCGAGGACATCGCCAAGTTCGGCCAGCTCTACCTTCAGAAGGGCAAGTGGAACGGGAAGCAACTCGTGCCCGCGGCGTGGGTCGCGGACGCGACCGCCCGGCAGACCTCCAACGGGAGCAACCCGAAGAGCGACTGGGACCAGGGGTACGGTTACCAGTTCTGGCGGTGCCGGCACGGGGCGTACCGCGGTGACGGTGCGTTCGGGCAGTACTGCATTGTGCTGCCCGAACAGGACGCGGTCGTCGCCATCACCGCCGGCGTCAGGGACATGCAAGCGGTTCTGAACCTCGTCTGGGACAAGCTCCTCCCGGCGCTCAAACCGGCCCCGCTTGCCGCCGACGAGGACGCCGCCCGGAAACTCGCCGCCACCCTGAAGGGCCTCGCGATTCGGGCGCCGGCGGGCAAGGGCACGGTCGCAAAGGTTGCCGGGAAGAAGTACACCTTCCCGGAGAACGTCGGGAAGCTCGAAGCGCTCGCGCTCGAAACCGATAAGACCGGCGACGCGACCCTCGTGTTGCGCGTCGCCGGCGCCGAGCGCCGGATCGCGTGCGGGTCCGGGGTGTGGAAGAAGGGCCGGGCCGCGTGGGGGGGGCTCCCCGAGCAACCGGTTGGCGCCGCCGGTGCCTGGACCGCGGACGACACGTTCACGGCGAAAGTGTGCTTCACCGAAACGCCGTTCGTCGCCACCGTCCGGCTCACGTTCACCGGGACCGAGGTCCGCGTCGGGTCCGAGTTCAATGTCGGGTTCGGCCCGACAAAAGAACTCGCGCTCATCGGGAAAGAGTAAACCAGAAGTGTCGCGACTTCGCCCCGCTCAACCGGTGCGCGTGCCCCTTGCGGGCTCTGCTGGGGCCGGATCGGACCCGGACGTGACCGGTTCTGCGCGGCTCGTCCGCTTACTCTGTTGGCCGCGGGCACGAGGCGGATTCTCGGTTGGCGCCCTTCACGCCGCGCTCCCGAACGAACATCGCGACCAGCGGAACGGGACCGGCGTACCCTCCTCAACCCCCGCGGTTCCGGAGTGGTCGATCAATTTTCCCGAAGGAGAGCACCGATGCGCGTGTGCATGTCCTTGGTCGCGTGCGCCGTTTTTGGCGCCGCCGGCACCGTGGCGATAGCCCAGCAAGCAACCAAGGTGCCGATCCTGGAGACGTACAAGGGCACCGTTGCGAACACCACGAAGCCCGAACTGAAAACCCACTTCATCGCGTCCGAGGACGATTGGAAAACGGTCTGGACCAAGATCAACCCGAAAGCGAAGCTCCCGGCCGTCGATTTCTCCAAGCACCTCCTGCTCGTCACCCAGCAGGACGCGGCCGACCCGAACCGCTCGAACCTCTCGGTCACCAAGGACGACAAGGGGGTTGTGGGCTACATCGTGTCCTCCACGCTGATCGGTTTCGAGGCTTCGGACCGAACGACCTATCAGTTCTACAAGGTGTCGCGCGAGGGGGTGACCGGTGTAAGGCGCTACGACGGGGCACAGAAAAAAACGGTTGTTGACCCGTTGCCGAAGTGAGGCCCGCCGCCCCGGGACAAGCCGCCGCCCGCGTTGCTTTTCCGCCGCTCCCGGCGCGGCAACGCCGCCAGGAGCTTTTTCGGTCACGATGAGGGTACAGCGGATGACGGCGGAGCGCGAGAGGCTGTTTCGGTTAATCCCCGAAGCCCGTGCGTTCGAGTGGGTGGACGATCTGACCCCGGTCGGCTGGCTGGCGCACGTCGGCAGCTTCGGGCAGGCCATCGCCTTCGCCGAGCTGTTCTGGCCCGAGTTCGTGGAACACGAGGGGTGCGTTCTGCTCGCCCGGCGGTTCGATCCGGTCAGCTTCCGGCAGTGGATCGAGGCCACCGGCGGGGACCGCCGGGCCGTCGAAGCGGTCCTCAACCACACCCACATACTCGACCTGTTCGTCCACCGCGAACCGGAGCCGACCCGCGAGCAGGTGGTTCACCTCGGGCGAGTGCTCCGGGCCATGTGGGGCGCCAAACTGCGGACCGAGTTCCCGGGCCGGGCGCTGGTGGTGAGCTTCTCGGATGAGGAGTTGCCCGACCTGCTCGACTACGAAATAACGGTGTTCCAGGTGCCCGCCGAGACCGATTCCGGCGCCGCGCCGGCACCGGCCGCGTGATCGGTTCGTTGTGGCGCCGGCGGCCGGCGCGGTTCGATACCCAGAGGGCTTTCGGGTGAACGGTGTCCGCGAAGATCTGGTTGTTCGACTCGCCGGCGCGGATACCGGCGCGCTGCTGGAGTTCTGGCGGTGGCTCATCCCCGAGTCGCACGAGCCGCTGTTCGCCACCGCACTCGGCGACCTGTTCCTGACCGCTCCCGGGGGACCGGTATTGTGGCTCGATGTGGGTGTCGGCCAACTGGTGCCCGTTGCGGCCGACGAGGCGGAACTGGAGCGGGTCGCCGCGGACCCCGACAACCTTACCATGTGGTTCGGGGCCGCACTCGTGGACCGGCTCTCCACCGGGGGCAAGGTGCTGAAGCCGGACGAGTGCTACAGCTACCTCCAGTTGCCCATGCTCGGCGGCACTTACGACCCGGACAACTTCCGGGTGT
>DASWYH010000759.1:0-3571 GCA_036405095.1 Gemmata sp.
AAAGTGGGTGACGAGTTTTTCAACGACGCCCAGCGCCAGCGGCTCCACGAACTGATGGCCCGCTGGCGGCTCGCTCGGGACAGCGGAACGGCTCGCCTGGCGCCCGAGCAGGCGGAACTGGACGCGCTCGTGGCCGAAGAACTGAAGGCCGCGAGCGCTCGCAGCGCGGCTCTACTTCGAGCCGTCCGACCGTGAATCGGCATTACCCGCTAATCGCCAAACGTGCCGGGCACCGGTGCGAATACTGCCGGGCGCCGGAAGTGGTGTTTAACTTCCCTTTCGAGGTCGAACACGTCGTGCCCACAGCGCGCGGCGGGAGCGATGCTCCCGACAATCTGGCCCTCGCGTGTCGGGCATGTAATTCACGAAAGGGCGATGGGACTACCGCCCGCAACATTACGAGCGGGGAAGATGTGCCCTTTTTCAACCCGCGCACCGACCGCTGGGCCGAACACTTCTGGTTCGAGTCTGAGACGGGCGAACTCGTGGGGCTGAGCACTCGCGGACACGCCACGAGCGCCGGACTGGATATGAACCACACACTGCAACAGACCGCCCGCGTGTTTTGGGTGCAATTGCGGCTGTACCCGTAACAGTTTTGTGCGGCTGGTGCCGCCTTGCGCCGGGGGCGGTGACGGTTCGCAGCACCCGAGACACGGTAACACCTGCGACCCGCCCCCTGAGACGACCGATGACACCGGAACCCACGCGCGCCGACCGAGCCGAACCCATGACCGCACCATCCATTCTCGTTCTGTACAACGAACCCGTTCTGGCGCTCGACCACCCGGACGCGAACTCCGAACACGACATCTACGACACCGTCAACGATGCGTTCAAGACGCTGAGCGCCGCCGGGTTCGTCACCACCAAACTCGGCATCAACCGCGACCCGCAACCGCTCCTCGACGCACTCAAACAGAACCGCCCGGACGCGGTTTTCAACCTCTTTGAGGGCATCGCGACCCAGACCAGCACCGAGGTGTCAGCCGCGGCGCTGCTAGAGTGGCTGAACGTGCCGTTCACCGGCTGCCCGGCTGCGGCGCTGGCGCTCGGGCGCGACAAGGTGCGCACCAAGCACATCCTCGCCGCGAGCGGGGTGCCCACACCGGATTACCTCATCATCGACGAGTTGCCGGTGCCCGCGTGGAACCGCGACTGGCCGGCGATCGTGAAGCCCGCGTACCAGGACGCCAGCGTCGGGATCGAGCAGCGCAGCGTGGTCACGTCACAGGCCCAACTCGAAGCCCAAGTGGCGCACACGCTCGCGACCTACGGCCCGCCGGTGGTGGTGGAGCGGTACATCAAGGGCCGCGAGTTCCACGTTAACATGGTGGAACCGTTCGGCGGTTCCGCGAACGGGCCGGTCGTGCTACCCGCCACCGAGATCGCGTTCCAGAAGGACGAACCCGGGCGCTGGGCGGTCTACACCTTCACCGCGAAGTGGCACGACCAGAGCGACGAGTACAAGGGCGCCCCGCTCAAATTCCCGGTGGAGTTGCCCGAGCGGGACTTCGCGCGACTCGCGCAGATCGCGGCCCGCTCGTTCCGCGCGCTCGGGTGCCGCGACTACGCGCGCGTGGACGTGCGGATGGACGCCGCGGGCGGGTTCCACGTCCTCGAAGTGAACCCGAACCCGTACCTGAACAGCATCACCCTCGTGGACGGGCTCCGAGCGGTCGGGAGCAGCTACGAGCGGTGTGTGGTCGAACTGGCGCTGTCGGCACTCGCACGCGACGGGATCAGCGCCCCGGCGGGCACGATCACGGTCCCGCACGGGTTGATAGCCGGCGGTACGAACTGACGCACGCTCTTGGCTGCGCGGGTCGGCCAACCTGAGGCAATCCAGAGGGCGACCGATGACCGAAGCAAAATGGCTCGCGTGCGACGACCCAGAACGAATATTGGAGTTCTTGCGAGCCGGTGACGCCAGCGACCGGCTCTTGCGGTTATTCGCGTGTGCCGGGTGCCGAGCTGTGTGGCCTTGGCTGAAAGACGACAGAAGCCGGAAGGCAATTGAGGTCTCGGAGCGATACGCGGACGGACACGCGACAGCGGAAGAGTTGAGCGCCGCTGCCACGGGAGCGCACGACGCCGTGACTGATTACAGAGACAAGACGCCGAACGATTTTGATGTGAGTGTGCGCGCTTTTTACGCGACCCAAGAACCTGTCAACGCAGCCCGTACCGTGTTAACGCGCTGTCAGACCAAGTTCCGTCGCAAGTTAGTTCACGAACTATTTGGCAACCCGTTTCGGCCTGTCACCTTCGCTTCTGAGTGGCGCACCGACACCGCAACCGCCCTCGCGCGCGAGATGTACGAGTCGCGTGACTTCAGCGCGATGCCGATCCTCGCGGACGCACTCCAAGACGCGGAGTGCGACTCCGCCGACGTCCTCGACCACTGCCGCGGTGAAGGATCGCACGTTCGTGGTTGCTGGGTGGTCGATCTGCTGCTGGGAAAGGAATAAAACGATAGGCTACGCCTGAACGACAGCCCCCGCAGGGGGGAATCGACGTGACGCAACTCGAACTCGCCGGGAACACGAGGGCGTGACCGTCAGCGCGGAAGGGGCTTCGGGTACGCTCCGAAGCGCGAGCCTGAGACGGCCGGTAAGGGGAACTTCGATGAGCGAAGACGAGTGGTTCGCCCGCGACTGGCCCAACGCCATGTTCGGTGTGGTGAGCGCCACGCCGGCCGGTAAGGACGCGAACCGCCTGCGGCGGTTCGGATGTGCGGTCTGCAGCCGCCTTGACTGGCTCCTCACCGACCAACTCCGCGACGCTATCGCCCTCGCCGAGGCCGCGGCCAACGGTACCGCGACCGACCGGCAACTCCGCGACCGAGCCCAGTCGCTCCGGGAACTTACCAGCGCTCGCGCGTTAATGGGGTCGCGGTCCCGCGCTGTGGAGGCCATCTCCCACCTCCTCGACGGCTCCACGGGCGCGGCCGCAGCCAGCGCGCGGGCCGCCGGCGCCGCGGACGGCCGACCGCTCGACGCGGAGTGCGCCGGGTTGCTGCGGTGCGTGTTCGGGAACCCGTTCCGCCCAGTGCGAGCCGAGTTACCGGACGAGTGGCGAACTGAAACTGTTGTCGCCCTCGCGCACGAGATGTACGAGTCGCGAGACTTCGGCGCGATGCCGGTTCTGGGCGACGCACTTCAGGACGCCGGCTGCGACGACGATGCCGTGCTGAGCCACTGTCGTGACGAGCGCACCCGCGGCGACGAGCGCACCGTGGGCACACATCAGGCGATTCACAATCGCGGTTGCTGGGTCGTCGATTTGGTGTTGGGCAAGAAATAGCCGTGCGTTGCTGGCGAGCGTTGTCAAGAAGTGGTCACGGAATGACCAAGGCCGCCACCGAAAAGTGGCGACCTCGCCAAGTGGGTGTCTGGCGATGTTGGCGACCTTGGCGATTTCGGCCTCTGATCAGAGAGCGGTAGGTCACTTCGTGTCGCGTTCGGCGGTGACCTTCTGGATCGGGGCCGCGGGAACCGGGGCCGCCTTCCGAGCGGCTTGCACGATCGGCTCGGGATAGACCCCGAAGAACAGCGTGCCGCCTGCCAGG
>DASWYH010000760.1:0-9131 GCA_036405095.1 Gemmata sp.
CGGCTGAGGATCTGGAGCCCAAGCCGACAAAACAGCCAGGTAAACGGCGTGATTCTGCTGGTCGGAGGTGAGCGTGGGGTCGACCCAGAAGATACGGTCGACGTCGTCCCGCAGCACCCGGCACCGGCGCCCGATCGCGTCGGTGAGCCGATCCGGCGACACGAGGACGCGATACCAGCGGCGCAACGTGGGAATCCAGATTCGGCGAGTATTGAGAGGCATTAAACACCCCGTCTAAGGTCGGCAAATGTTAGCCTGTGTACCGACCAGAACGCAAGACCTAGCCCCGTTGTTCGCCAACGAGTTAGCGCTCCCCAGCGCTTCGCCCCTTTACCCAAACTGTACAACCGGAATGCGAGAAGTTACCGAGCCTAACCAATTTGTCCACCCGAAACCCTTACCACCCCGTCCAGATTTTCACCCACGCCCCGCGACGTTTTGCCACAGGTGCATTATCCGAATGATTTTACGGGTGGTTATATAACAGTCGAAACGCAATGATTCGATGCCAAGTCCGCACGTCTCGGTAAACGTCGTTGCGAGGGTGACTGGCGGGGTGTGGGGGAGTGGTGAAAGGCATGATCCGAGCTATTCTTATCACGACTACCCTTGTCTTCGCCACCGTGGCCGGGGGGTTCCTCCTCGCCCTGTACGCCAGCGCCGCCGATTCCGGGGGCACCGTGGTCGCCGTCGTACAGCGGAGTTTCGCCACCGGCGATTGGTCATGGGTGACGGGTACGGTCGCGCTCGGGTGGGCGCTCATCGCCGGGTCGGCGGTGGGGTTCCTGCTGCTCGCCGCCGCGATCGTGCGGCGGGCGCGGGACAAGGCGAAGGATGCGCGGGGGTTCCAGGCTGGAGAAGTGAAATGACGAAGCGTCGCGCGTTTACCCTGGTCGAGCTCCTGACCGCCGTCGCGGTCATCACCATCCTCATCGGCATGGCGGCCCTCGCCTACCGCTACGTCACCCGCAACGCCCGGGAGGACCGGGGGCGGGTGGCGATGGAAACGGCCAAGGCCGTGCTCACCGCGTACAACGGGGCCGGCGGGTCGATGCGGCACTTCACCTCCCCCACCGAGGGGATGTACTACGTCACCGGCAACAAGCCGCCCGCCTACCTCGCCCTCCCCCCGAAGACCCCGACGACCGACATGAGCCCGGACGGGGCGGCCCGGCACGGCGCCGCCGCGCTGCGCAACGCGCGGGCGATGCGGATCTTGGCCAAGGCGGGCGGGATGCAAAAGATGCTGTACGAGCTCCCGGCCGAACTGCGCGCGTACCTCGAATACCACCCCGGCCTGACGTACCGGCACGGTGACGAGCTCCAGGTCGGGGGCACGTTCTATCGCTTCACCGCCCCGCCCGGGCAGCCGGACGCGACCACCACGGCCGCGCCGCCGTCCGCCAACTGGGTGGAAACGTCGATCGACAAGGTCACCCCCATGCTGGCGGACGGGGAGGGGAATCTGCTGCTGTTCGTGCCGGGTGACGGGTTGATCGTCACCCTCGCCGGATACCCCAATCAGCGGGTTATTACCACCTACGGCGCGCCCGTGCCGATGTCGGGGTCGACGCCGATGTGGGACGCGGCCTTCAAGGGCTCGACGCCGCCAACGGGCGCCGCGGCCGAGGCGCTGACCGGCAAGCCGTACTTCGTCGCGCCTGGGACGGATGCGGACTACACGACCGGCGACGACAACGCCTACAGCTTCCGGTAGTCACCACTTGCCCGCGGGGCACTTCTCGCCGCTCACGAGCACTTTTAACCGAACGGGGCACCCGCACAGGGCACACCGATCCATCACCCCAGCTAAAAGCGAAATGTGTTCACACGCCTCGCAGATGGATTTTCGGCTATCGATCTCCTCCGGGGTCGCCCGGTCGATCCCCGTTACGGCCTTGAACACGCCCGCAACCCCGTGGAGGATGCCTTTGTTTTCGAATCCCCACGGAACTCCGTGGGGGCACTCGAAATCGGCTGAAGGAATCGAGAACCCCTTCGCGAGAGATTCCCGCCACCCCCGGTCATTGCGGCACGCATGGCAGTGTCGACGACGTTTGCACGCCGGGGACTCCGTGAACAGTGGAAGTTTCACGAGCATGGGGTAAGGGTCACGCTTCCGGCCGTCACGCCGAATAGGGAATTGCTGCAGCTGTTTCCATTACCGTCGATGTCGATGTCGATACCGCTGTGACAGGGGTCCGTACCGGAAACATCGATCCGCCCGAAAGCCATCTCGGAGTTCGGAACGGTCGCCGGAGTTACGACAAGGTTGAACGATGCGTATCCGACTCCGCCTGACGTAAAAAAACGGAGTCGCCACACGCAGTTCGTGTACGTCTGGTCGACCGTCGTGCATCCCGAGTCAGTGTACGTTCTGACCGTAACGGAAAGTGCCCCCGAGTCCCAATTGCAATCCCCGCCACCAGAGGCCTGGGTAAGCGTAAAAGTTCCGTTGAGCGTCCCCGTCGCCATCACCCGCCTTAACGGGTTGCACGATAGCGTACAGGCTGCCGACAACCCGGATACCACTGCCGTCCACGTCTGGGGCGTGTCGCAAACGCAGAAGTTGCACTCGACGGCTGACGCGCATTCCGAGGAGAGGCACGGGTCGCAGCAGCAGTCGTCCCCCGCCCCGTCGCTGAGGATCACGTTCCCGTTTTCGTCGAGAATCCGGTCTCCGTCGGCGGAAAGTAATGGGTCGCCAGCAGCCATGTCACTAGGGGCAGGTCGTACCGCCGAACGACTCGTCGGTAGAGAGGAGCTTGAACGTTCCGTCCACGTCGTAACACGCCAACCCCCACGACGCCGCCGTCACGCGCCCGGTTGACCGCGCGAACTGCGGGCTCTGCCCGGTCGCAAGCGTCGTCACGTTGTCGAGGGTTTTACAGGTGTAGGTGTAGGTAGCCGTTGACGTGCCGGTTCCGTTCGCGCCGCCGTCTGAAGAAGTGCGAACAGGGAAGGCGCCCCCATCCTGATAGCTTGCGAACAGTCGCCGCGAATTTGTCCCGTTCATCACGGCAAAGCCCATGTCGAACGCGGGGGTGAATTTGCCGATCGGGAAGTTGTGCGTGCGGTTCGTGCCGGCCGGGGACGTGAAGGACGCGGCGGTGTTCGGCCCCAGGTTCCAGAACACCACCTCTTCCCCGTCCGCCATGAACGCGGCGATGCTGGCGTTGCTCGTGGCCGTGATGCTCGCGCTGTTCGTGTTCCGGACCTGGACGTAAGCCTGATACGCCTCCTGCCCGTCCAATTCCGCGGCGACGCGCAGGATGGTGGACGGCCTGTCGGGGTTGGGCCGGAACCCGCCGACGACCGATGGCGGGAACACCGGGCCGTGCGGGCCGTTGGCGCCCCCGGGGATGCTCGCCCGCGTGGCGCCCTTGAACCACTCCCACATCGTGCGGAGGTTCTTCGCGCTCTGCTCGTCGAGGTAAAAGGCTTTGTCGTTCTCGGCCATCGCCTACAGTCCCAACTCGTTGAAGTTCGCCCGCTGGTTCCGCTTGTAGCGGAGAAACGTTGCCATCACCTTGCCGTTCCCGTCCAGCGACTCTTCGACGGTGGCGCCGGGGGGCGGGCCGGAGAAGCCGGCGAACGCGAACCCGTAGCGGTCTACCAGCTTGGTGTCGAGGGGGCGGCCCAGGCCGTCGAGCCTGACCGGCTGGGTGATCTGCTGCCGGTCGTACCCGAAGATTTCCAGCGGGACCGGATCGCCCATCCCCCCCCGGGCGGCGGGGACGGGCTGACCGGCCCGGTAGCCCACGTTAGGCAGGCGGATGTCGAACCCATCCTTGCGCAGCCGGAACAGGTACGCGACTTCGCCGCGGTTGGCCTTCATCGTGTATTCGTTCGCCGGCCCGATGAACTCGCACCGACACTGGCCTTCGAGGACACGGTGCCCCTGGACGGTGAAGTCCGCCTGGTTTACCCGCCGCATGTACTTCAACGACTTCTGCGGATCGAACGGCATTGGCTCCACGCGGGTGATCGACAGCTCCAGCTCGATCGCGTCGGCCGGCGGGGGCGGGTCGTAGGGGTCGCGGGCGGCGTTGACGATCGCGTTCCCGTCGACGTCACGGTCGAACGCTTCGGAGACGAGAACGGGCGTCCACTTGATGCGCGGTGGCTGACTGATCCCCGGACCGCCCCCGCCGTCTTCCCCGTTCTCGTTACTGAACGAGAAAGTTACGCGGTAGAACCCGATAGACAGTTGCGTGACGTCGTAACTGTCGACGGTGTACGTCGAGTCTTCCGGGTGCTCCGACCCCACGTCCAGACCAGTCGCGGCGAGCGCGGCCTTGCCGGACGTGACGCCGGAAACCTCTTTGGCGAGCGCGGCGGCTTTGTTCCCGAAGCGGTAGTCGCTCCAGGGCGTGGTGACGATAATTGCCATGGGCTTAGTTCAGTCCGAGGGGGGAGGACGGGCGGTTGCCGGCGGTGTTCTTCTTGATGTCGTTCAGGGTGTCGCGGATGTTCTTGAGCGTTTCCCCGTTCTCTTTCGTGGCGGCGACGATCTTGTTTGCCGGGTCGTTCTCGCGCCCGGCGGCGACCACGCCCGTCCCGAAGCGGTCCTCTCCACCAGGGGCGACGCCCCCGGAAAAGCGAGGCTTCCCGATGTTCTCCAGTGCCGCCTGCTCCTGTCGGTCGAGTTGCCCGCGCAAGCCCGTCAAGAGCCTCCGCTGATTGGCGTCGAGGTTCTCCTTGGCGAGCAGGTCGTCGAGTTCCGCCCGCTGCCGCGTGAAGTCCTCGCTGATCTTCAGCCGCTCCACGTCCAGCCGGAGCGCCCCCTTGCCCAGCTCCACCTCCCGCTCCAGGAATCCGATCCCCATCTCGGCGAAGCTGAACCGCTTCCCCTGCTTGGCGACCCGGTCCCGCTCGTTGGCCGCGAGCTGCTCGGCCTCGGCCCGGCGGCGGGCGATGTTGATGTCCTCTTCCGTAGCCCCCTGCCGGCGCAGGTCTTCGATCTGCTGGTTGAGCGCGGCCCGGCGCAGCTCGGTTTCCGCCGCCAGGTCCTGCCCGAGGTTGACCAGTTCGGCCGCGCGGGCGGTGGCGAGCAGTTGGGCTCGCCGCTGCTCGTCCTGCTGGAGCAACCGCCGCTCTTCCTCCCGGAACTTGACGTTCGCGGCGCTGCGCCGTTGGGCGAGCTTCGTCCGCAGTTCGTTCTGGGCCCGCTCGTCCCCCTGACTGCCTACCTGCTTTTCAAGGTCGCTGATTTCCTTCAGCGATCGCTCGAGTTCCTGCTTGGCGGCGAGGCGGGCACGGCGCGTGCCGTCCAGCGGGGCGAGGAAGGCTTCGTCGATCTCGCGGCGGCTCGAATCGTTGACTTCCTTGGCGAAGGTGCCGCGCCGCTCGGCCGTCCGCTGCTTCCTCGCATCTTCGATCGCCTTGTCCGCCCGCTTCTGTTCGGCGTCGAAGAACTTCTTGTTCTCGCCGTTGAACTCGTCGCGCAACGACGCGAGCCCCTTGGCCAGTTCGCCGACGACGGGCAGGGCTTCGGCCACGAGCGCCGCCCCCGCCTCCACCCGCGTCGCCCCCGTCTTCAGCGCCTCGCGGAACTGGCGCGCCGCCTCGGGGACGCCCTGCAGCGCCTGCCCGAGTTCCCGCGTGAGGATGGCGGCGCCGCCCCCGCGGAGCAGCGTGCCAATGGAGTTTTCGCCCGCGAGCCCGGACGCCTCGGCCTGCTGCTTGGCCCCCTTGAGAAACCCGCCGATCCCGCCCGGCTGGGCGCCGGCGCGCTGGCCCGCCGCCTGGGTCTTCTTGAGCGCGGCGTTGACCTTGTCGGTGACGGCCGTGACGTTCTCGGTCGCCCCGAAATGGTAGTTGATCTCGCGGGTGGACTTCGCCATGAGTTACTTTCGGGAGGACAGTTCCTTCTCAACGCGGACCTTCTCACCACGCACCCACCGGTAGGCGTAGAGGAACGCGGCCGTCTGGTCCAACACCCCGCCCCCCACCGGCCACGTCCCGTTGTCGGCGTGCCAGCACATTTCGAGCAAGTCCCACGCGCCGGGGTCAATGTGGGCGCCGGCCCCGCCGTCCAGTTTCACCCGCCCCCGCCCCCCGCACTTCGGGCACCCGCGGGCTCGCTTGGCGTCGTTGTCGCACGACGGGCACGCGACCCACTCGGCCTCCCCCTGGGCTAGGTCGTTGGCGCGTCGGAGGGCGAGGGAGACGCTTTTTTTAGGCGGTTCGCCTCCGCGACCGTGGCCTCCCACGGGTAGGCGTCCGCGATCGCGAACTTCTGGATCAGCGTGAGGTCTTCGGGGTCGAAACCGACCAGGCCGATCGCCAGCGCCTCGTTGGCCTTGGCGTGGCGTTCGTCGAGGGTTCCGGCGGTGCGGGCCTCGTGGGTGAGCCGCTTGACCGCCTTCACCTGCCGCTCGGTGACGAGGCGGCACCGGAGCTTGCGGCCGTCGACTTCGATGTCTACGCAGTCGTTCGGGTCGTACATGGTCGGGGCTATTCCTGGGCAATGGACAGGCAGTCGTCGCCGGCCGCGGAGTTCCGCACGCACTGGAACCGCAGCGTGTAGCCGGCGACGCCGTCGATGTCGATCTTCTGCGGGGGCTGGACCTGCTGCATCTTCGGGACGGTGATCCGGAACGTGTTCCCCTCGTCCTCGCCGATGACGATGCTGCCCGCGGCGGTGGCGCCGGCGGCGTAGTCGGCATACCAGTCCTTCGACCCCGCTTCGACGTCGAACTGGATGTACGGGTTGCGGTCCGTGACGGCGGTGGAGTGGACGCCGTTCGGCGACCCGAAGTCGCGGCGGACGGCGATGACGTTCTGCATCCCCAGCTCGAACCCGCGCGAGATGTACGCGGTTCCGCCGATCGTGAACGTCGCGGCCTGCAACCGCGGGGGGACGGGGGTGATGACGTAGGTCGGGGCGATGTTCGCTTCGTCGGCCGGCGCGACCCACCCGCCCTTTCCCGTGTATTCGATCATCACCTGCTTCGCGCTCTCGCCCCGCATGACGAAGTCGAACGTCACGCCGCGGGCGCAATACTTCCGGCCGTCCACCCACTTACCGCAGGTGAGGCTGGTCATGTCGCTCGCGCCGGTGACGGGCGTGTAGACGCGGCTGGTGCCCACGCTCACGGCGAATCCCGACGCCAGCAGGTAGCGGTCGAGGTTCCCGGCGTTGGTCGACCCGGACCCCTGGAGTTCCCCCGTACCGCGGACGGTGGCGACGAACGCGCCCGGGATGCCCTCGTGCTGGTCGAGACTGCCTTGACCCTGCCGCTGGTTGAATTCCGCGTCGTGCTCGATGTCGGCGTCGTACATGATCGCCGTGCCGTCCGCCGCGGCGAGGCTGATTTCGGTGCCGGTGGTCGTCTCGACTTTCGAGCCGAAAACCGACTGCTTGAGCAGGCTGGGTGCGATGATCGCCATAGATTCTCCGTGGGTTGGTTAGTTGAGTCGGTCGGGCTGGTCTTTGACGGTGCGGTAGTACACCTGGAACGAGACGACCACGCCCCGCCCCCGGTCGCTCTGGAACGGGCGGCTCCCGGTCCACCGCGTCCACCGGGCGTACCCCCCGCGTTCCTCGTCCGCCATCACCGCCCGGCGGACGTCGGCGCTGTAGGCGCGTCGGCGCTGGTTGAACGTGCTATCCGTCCCGCCGTCCTGGATGAAGACGACGACGTCGTAGTCCTGGTAAACCCCGTCGAACCCCATCGGGGGCGACTCTTCCGGGGTCTCGCCGGCCTCCACCACCTCCGCGGTCGAGTCCTGCGGGGAATCCGCCTCCGCGTCCGGCTCGGACACGACGAGCGTGGTGGAGTAGCCGTTGGGCGTGGTGACGGCCGCGACGGCCGCGACGACGTCGGCGGTGATGAATTCGACGATGGGCTTGCCCATTATAATCTCTGCGTGGGTTTGAACCGGTCGATCTGGCTCTGGATGTTCTTCGCGAGCAGCGCGTCGAGCTTGCCGACCACTTCGGCGTTCACCTTCGGCACGTTCATCAGGCTGTAGACGTTCGGGCCGAACAGCTCCACGATCGGCAACCGCCCGGCCACCTGCCCGCCCGTGATCGCCGCCGCGGCTTTGTTTGCCGCCTGTGTGACCACCAGCCGCTTGACACCCCGCCGCCGCAGGAAGACGCCCTCGTGGCCGCTCTTGGTGACCGCCCGGAAGGCGTGGCGCAGTTTGAGTGGGGGCTTATTCTTCGCCATCGACACCGTGATGCCGCCCGGCTTACCCTTGGACGGGATGCGCATCCCCGCCCCCTTCGGGCGGAACGCGATCATGGGGATGGGCTGTTCGGTGACGGTGATGACGCCGGACGGGTCCTTGCCCTTCGTAACCCGCGAGATGATCGGGCGTTTCCGCTTCGTCGGGTCGCCGCTCTCGATCTTCCCCCGCTGGATCTTCGGGTACTGCTCGATGAACCGGTCCGCGATCATCCGCCGACCCTGGTCGGCCGTGCGCTTGACCGCCTGGTACCGCGCGGAGTTCAGCTTGCCCGGGAGGCTGACGAGCTCCTCGTTCAGCCGCCCCCACGCGGCGGTTGCGGAGATTCGGATGGGGGAAACGACGGCCATTAGCGAATGTTCAGGCTCATCCCCGCCGGCGCCTTGATCGTCACCGTGCCGATCCCGTCCACGCAGTAGATCGTGGGCACGTTCGTCCCGCCGCCGCTGTGCGTGATGCTGTCGGCCTTGCCGTTGTCGAGGTCGATCGTGGCGCCGGCGTAGGCCACCACCTCGTCCAGCGTCTTGTCCCGCGCGTCCTGCGCGAGGCTGAACGTCGACGACGCCCGCACGGTCGCCGCCGCGATGCCCCCCGTCCCGCGGTGGAAGAACTTGCCCCCCTCGCCGATGTCGACCCCCGTGATGGCGCCGGTCGAATCGGTCTCCGTGAACGCCTGCCCCTCGCCGCCCGTCAGCTTCAGCGTCGTCAGCGTGTTGGTCGCGTGGCTGTAGAGGGTGCCGGCCTCCACGAACACCGTCGTCGGCCACACTGCCCCCTTGCCCACGCGCACGACCGCCCCCGTGTTCTGCCCGGTCTGCTTGAGCAGGGACAGGGTGCCGAGCGTCCCCACCTCGCCCGGGCGCACGGCGAAGCCGGTTTCGCCCCCATAGGCGTACAGGTTGACCGTCGCCCCCTTCACGCACAGGACCGGG
>DASWYH010000761.1:0-2880 GCA_036405095.1 Gemmata sp.
AAACGAACAGGACGCGCGGGCGCACCCCGGCAGCGGCGATCGCATCGTAAAGGGAACGGGTGGCGGTCAGGTTCTCGCGCCACGCGCGCTCCGGGTCACGAAAGGAGCCGCCAGTGTTGGCGTACCCCGCGAGGTGGCACACCCAGTCCGGTTGGGTCTCGCGGACGATCCGCTCCACGGCGGCGGTGTCGCACAGTTCGCCGGCGGACAGCTTCGCGTGCGGTTCCAAGTGCGCGAGCAGCGCGGGCCACTCACCGCGCCGGCTCACCCCGAACAGTTCGTGCCCGCCCCGCGACATCAGGTGTTCCACCAGATGCCCGCCGACGAACCCGGTGATGCCGGTGATGAGGATTCGCATGGGATACGTGTGAGTGATTAGTGCGCGTGTGGGTGAGCAGCGCCGGGACCAGTTGTCAGACTTTTGACCATTACCCCACACCCACACCCGGCACCCGCACCACTTCAGATACCGCGGGCCTTGAAGTCCGGGAGCGGCTTGCCCTGCAACCGGGCGAGGTCGGCCTTCACCATCCGGTCGATGAGCTGCTCGAAGGACACCTCGGGCTCCCAGCCCAGGTGCTGCTTGGCCTTCGCCGGGTCGCCGATGAGGAGGTCCACTTCCGCCGGGCGCACGAGCGACTGGTCGATCTTCACGTGCTTCTGCCAGTCCAGCCCGACCGCCTCGAACGCGACCTCCACGAGCCGCTGAACCGTGTGCGTCTTGTTGGTCGCCACGACGAAATCGTCGGGCTTGTCCTGCTGGAGCATGAGCCACATGGCGCGAACGTAGTCGCCCGCGAAGCCCCAGTCGCGCTTCGAGTCCAGGTTCCCGAGTTTCAATTCGCTCGCCAGACCGAGCTTGATGCGGGCCACGCCGTCGGTCACCTTCCGGGTGACGAACTCCTTGCCGCGCCGCTCACTCTCGTGGTTGAACAGGATGCCCGAGCAGCAGAACATGTTGAACGATTCGCGGTAGTTCACCGTGATCCAGTGGCCGTACACCTTCGCCACGCCGTAAGGGCTGCGGGGGTAAAACGGCGTGGTCTCGATCTGCGGGACCGCTTGCACCTTCCCGAACATCTCGCTGCTGGACGCCTGGTAAAACTTGATGGTGTCCCGGCCCAGGAGTTTGATCGCTTCGAGCATCCGGGTGACACCGATCGCGGTGAACTCGCCAGTAAGAACGGGCTGCTTCCAGCTCGTCGGCACGAAGCTCTGCGCGGCGAGGTTGTACACCTCGGACGGGTCCGATTCCTTGAGAACGTCGATTAGCGAGAGCTGGTCCAGCAGGTCGGCTTGGTGGAGGTGGATCTTCCCCGCGAGGTGCTCAATGCGCTCAAAGGACTCCGTGCTCGCCCGGCGAACAATGCCGTGGACCTCGTAGCCCTTTTCGAGCAACAGTTCCGCGAGATAACTGCCGTCCTGACCGGTGATGCCGGTGATAAGTGCGCGCTTCATGCGTCCCGCCTCACTGCACGGATTACACCCCCGCGGACCGTCTCGGGCTGAGCGCGGGCGGGGACATCGAAGTTTTTGTATAGCGGCCTGGCAGTTACGCACAAGTGGGAAACAGGGGCGAGCCAGACCACTGGGGGGGAGCCCCCGGACTCCTAACCCCACCTCACTCCTTGTGGCAGCCGCGCCCTCTTAGCCGGGCCACTGCTCAGCCTCGCTGGTGGTAAACGGGTTCAAGGGCCGTGACTCACAAAGAAACACGAGCCGCACACCCTCGAACTCGAAAAATGTGAGCGGGGTACGAGGCCCTGCGCAGGAAACCGGTAACACACGCAAGGTCATTTTTTTGGTGACGGCACATCTTTAATAAGCTTGTCCACCTCCTGACCAACTCCCTTGCCCCGCTCCCCAACGTTTCGGACAACGCCCTTCGCATCAATCACGTAAACGGTCGGGTAGGAGGAGACGCCCCACTCGGCCAAAGCAGACGGATTCTTGTCCCCGTCCACCGTGAGGAGTACGAACGGTTGCCCCTTCAGCCGTTTCACAAGCGCCTCATGATGCGGGATCTCCTCGCGGCAGTATTTGCACCAATTCGCCATGAACGCGACCACCACCACTTTGCCCCGGCAATCGGCGAGTTTGACCAACTTACCGTCCACCGCGGCCGATACGTCCGGCGCGGGACGCCCGACCGGTTGGCGCCGAAACGCGTAGCTGCGGAGCCGTTTGTCGGCTCCGGCACCGATCTGCTCTCGCGCCCGCTCCCGCATCTTCTTTGCTTCGTCGGGGTTCTTCTCGGCCCCGTCCCCGTCCTCGAAAGCAACGACGAGGCGAAGCGTCGCCTCAACGAACCCGGCCGCGGACGCTTTCTGGAATAGTCGAATTGCTTCGGCTCGGTCCACCTTCACCCCTGTGCCGTCCTCGTGCATTTCCGCGAGGTTGCACAACGCGGCGGGTTCGTTTTGGTCAGCCGCCTTACGCATCCACTTTACAGCTTCCTTTGGATTCTCGGCCCCCCCTTCGCCACTCCGGAGGCACTGCCCCAGCGAGTTCTCGCCGAGCGCGAAGCCTTGTTCCGCAGACTTGCGATACCACTTCACGGCTTCTTTCTCGTCCTGATCAGTGCCAACACCGATGTCAAGGCACCGGCCGTACAACCACTGCGCGCCCGCCGAGCCCTTTTCTGCGGCGGCCTTCCATGCGGTGACCCGTTTCTGGGCATTTTGCTCAAAATACGCGGTACTCGAGCCCTTCAGGTTGAGTTCCTTTCGGGCCGCTGTCACTTCGGCGGCAATGTCCTCGGGGTCGGGCGCCGCGTCCCCGGGTGAAGCAAGAAGGAATGCGAAACAGACGGCGGCCAGAGCCGAACGGGCGGTCGAACGCATGACCGTGCCTCAAATGCAGTGGGAAGTCAGACGCAAA
>DASWYH010000762.1:0-4886 GCA_036405095.1 Gemmata sp.
GCCCCGGGCGCCGGCGGGGCGCCGAGCAGCGCCGCGGCGGCCAGCACCCCGCCGCCGAGAACCACCAGCATCAGTCCGATGAGCCACTGCTCCCGGAACTCCTTCCACACGACGGCGCGGATCATGGGGTTCTCGCTTGGGAAGTGGGGTTGAGGTCCGTGAAGTGGGCACGAACGGTTCGCGCGGATCGGTCCCGGGTCCCTCACACCGGTACGCGCCGGGAGCGCCCTGCTAACCGCCGGGACGGGTCACCATCGGGACCGCGCCGTTGTCCGATGGCCCGGCCGGTCTCGCCATCAGCGCCGTGTACACCTCTTCGAGAGACACCGGGACGTCCTCGAAATCGGTCACGTCGGCCCGCCGGCGCAGCGCGGCGACGGCGTCGGGGACGGGGTCGCGCACCAGCACCTGCCAGAACCGGCCCGTCGCGGAGCGCTCCAGTAGCGTACCCAGGCCGGTCGGGTCCGGCGGGCCGTCCGCGAACCGGAGACTCAGCCGACGCACCTGCTTGCGCACCTCTTCGAGCGTCGTGGACAGGATCATCCCGCCGTCGCGGATCATGCCGACGTGCGTGCAGGCGCGCTCCAGTTCGGCGATCGAGTGGCTCGTGATGAACACCGTGCGCCCGGTCGCGGCCAGTTCCGCGAGGCTCGCGAGGAACTCGCGCCGGGTGAGCAGGTCGAGGCCCGAGGTGGGTTCGTCGAGCAGCAGCACCTCGGGCTCCGGGGCCAGCGCGAGCGCGAGCCCCACCCGCGCGTACCCGCCCTTGGACAGATCCTTGAGCCGCTTCGTGGGGTCCAGCCCGAGCCGCTCGGCCGCGGTCCGGAACCGGTCCTGGAACCCGGGGCGGTGGAACGAGGCGGTGAACCACCCGATATCGGCCACCGTCATCCAGTCGTAGAACCGCGGGCGCTCGGGCATGTACCCGACCCGGTGCCGCAGCTCCGTGGCCTTCGACCAGCAGTCGAGGCCGAGGATGGTGGCGCTCCCGCTATCGGGCGGGGCCTGCCCCGTCAGGATCTTCATCGTGGTGGTTTTGCCGGCCCCGTTGTCGCCCAAGAAGGCGTACACGGAGCCGCGCGGCACCCGCAGGTTCAGCCCCTGGAGGGCCGGTTTGCCGCGGTATCGCACCACCAGCCGGTCGATCTCGATCGCGTGTTCGGACATGGATAGCGTTCCGGGTGCGCGGCCCGGTTTCGGGGCACGAGTCACACCCGGGCGAAGAACTTCTCTTTGACCTGCGGGTTCACAACCCACTCCTCGGGCCACTCGCCTGCGAGGAGCTTCACGATCGCCTGGGCCGGGACGCGGGCCATGTCCTGGCGCGACTGCTGATCGACGCCCGCCGTGTGGGCGGTCAGCACCACGCTGTCGAGCGCGAACAGCGGGTTCGTTTTTGGCGGCTCGGTCTCGTACACGTCGAGCCCGGCACCCGCGATCGTCTTCGCCACGAGCGCGTCGTACAGGTCCTGTTCGTGAACGATCCCGCCCCGCGCGGTGTTGAGGAGGAACGCGCCCGGCTTCATCAGCGCGAGGGTGTCCTTGTTGATGACGTTCTTCGTGAGCGGCGTTTTCGGGACGTGCAGCGTGACGATGTCCGCTTCCCGGAGCAGTTGCTCCAGCGGAACCAGGGTCACGTTGTGCGCGGCGGCGAAGGCGTGGTCCGGGGCAATCTCCGTGGCGATGACGTTCAGGCCGAACGGGATCGCGCGCTTCGCGACCGCCTTCCCGATGCGCCCCAGGCCGACGATACCAAGTGTCTTCCCACGCAAATTTCCGACCGCCCGGCGGGGCCACAGCCCGGCGCGAATCTCGGTGTCCTGTTCGCGCAACTTGCGGGTGAGCGCGAGCATCAACATGAAGGCGTGTTCGGCCACCGCCTCCTGGTTCGTGCCCGGGGCGTAACACACCACGACCCCGTGATCCGTCGCGGCCTGGAGGTCCACCGCGTCGTACCCCACGCCGGCGCGGGCGATCACCTTCAGCCCCGCGGCTGCGGCCTTCGCGATGACCTCGCGCGTGTAGGGCTCGCTGCCGGCGAGCGACGCCACACAGCCCGGGAGCTGGGCGAGCAACTCCGGCACGCTCATCTGTTGTTCAGTTAATACGTTGTCCCGCGGCGGGTATTCAATAGTATAGCCCGCTCCCCGTAGAATGGGTCCGTAGGTGAACTCGATCTCGCGGAGCGGAGCGGGCGCGACCAGGACGCGACTCATGTGCGAAAACCCGGGCAGGAGACGGGAGCGGTTTGCGATCAGGATACGAACTCGTGTCCCTATTGTGAATGACGTGAACGAAGCACGAAGCGAACGAACCCGGCGGTAGGACGCGGTGTCCGTCCCGCCAAGTCCCGGGGCCGCGAATTTGAAGACCGCGCGAGGGTCCGCGGTCCGGGCGTTCGGATTGGGGAACGGAAATACGGGCTGGGGCGCGCCTGACGCGCCGCATTCAGGGAATCGAGGCCATCTTGCTTGACGCATGACAGAACCCGGCTGAATATACCCATACGAGGTGTGGATGTTCCGCACCGAAAATCAGCCGGCATGGCACGATCCCGATCCACCCCCGGAGGAAGGCCCACGACAACGGTGCAACTCACACCCGTTGGCACGCGGAGAGCCGAACCTTCGGAGGCCCCCATGCCCTGAAGGAGGTCACTTGAACACCGCCACGTTGAGCACGTTGAGCCCGGTGAACTTGGTGTCCGCTCCGCCCGCCCCACCCCTCAGCAGCGCCCTTCACCGGGCCTGTGTCGCGGCCCGTGTGGCCGCCGACAACAAGGGGCGCGACATCGTCGTGCTGGACATGCGGTCCAGCACCCCCCTCTTCGATTACTTCGTCATCAGCACCGGCACCAGCCGGCGCCAGATCCACGCCGTCGCCGAGGAGACCGACGCGGCCCTCCGCGCCGAAGGCGACACCCGGATCGGGATCGAGGGGTACGAAGCGAGCAAGTGGATCGTCCAGGACTACGGCGACGTCATGATCCACGTGTTCGACCCGGACACCCGCGACTACTACAAGCTCGAAGAGCTGTGGGCCGACGCGACGAAGGTGGACTGGGAGCACGAAGAGTAACCGACCCGTTCCGCGCCCGAGAAGTTCCCGGGCGCGTTCCTATAACGAACCTGTCGGCCGGGCTGCGCCTCTTGACAAAGGGCGTCGGCTACCGGCCGACAGTCGCTTTTCCGAACGCCCGCGATGTTCGGAGTGCGGACCGAATCACCGGCGCCCGCTCTTGTTCTGCTTCGTTCCGAACTCCGCGCTCCGCATTCCGAACTTCTATGAACCTCCTCACGCATCTGCGTTCGCTGTTCGAGCCCGCCTTAACCGGGCTCGCGCCGGACCGCACGAAAGTGCCCGACCTGCTGAACGCGATTAAGCCCGCCGCCAACGCCGAACACGGGGACTATCAGGCCAATTGCGCGATGGCGCTCGGCAAACAACTGAGCCAGAAACCGCCCGAAGTGGCGAAGGCCATCGTTGCCGCTTTGCCCGCGAACGAGATGCTGGAACCGCCCACGATCGCGGGTCCGGGCTTCATTAACTTGCGCCTGAAGGCCGAGTTCCTGGCGGGCGCCGTTCGCGGGCTCGCGACCGATCCGAAACTCGGCGTCGCACCAGCGGCGAGGTCGAAAACGTTCGTGATCGACCTGAGCGGCCCCAACGTGGCGAAGCCGCTGCACGTCGGGCACCTGCGCAGCACGATCATCGGCGACGCGCTGGTGCGCATTTTGCGCTTCCTGGGCCACACGGTCATCGGGGACAACCACCTCGGTGACTGGGGCACGCAGTTCGGCATCCTGCTCTACGGGTACAAGAACCACCGCGACGATGCGGCATTCGCCGCCGACCCGGTGCGCGAGTTGGCGCGCCTGTACGTCACCATCAAGAAGCAGTTCAAGAAGGACGACGACGAGGAAGATGGCCCGACGGACGACCCGATCAAGAAAGCGTGTCAAGAGGAGACCGCGAAGCTCCACGCCGGAGATCCGGAAAACGTCGCGCTCTGGAAGACGTTCATGCCGGCCTGCCTGGAGATGCTGCGGCCGATTTACGAGCGCCTCGATGTGAAGATCGATTATGCGCTCGGCGAGAGCTTTTATAACCCGATGCTACCGGGCGTGGTAGAGGACATGCTCGCGAAGGGAATCGCCTTCGAGAGCAAGGGCGCGATCGTGATCCCGAACGCCAAGGGCGTGGTCCCACGAACCGAAGAGGAACAGAAGAAAGAAGAACCGCCCGCGATAATCCGCAAGCGCGACGGCGCGTTCACCTACACCACCACCGACCTCGCGACGATCAAGCACCGCGCAGACACGTGGAACCCGGACGCGATGCTCTATGTTGTGGGCGCGCCGCAAGCGCTTCACTTTAAAACGGTGTTCGCGCAAGCGAAGCGGTGGGGGTACGCAGGCGTCGAGTTCGAGCACATCCAGTTCGGCTCGATGCTGAGCAAGCAGCGCACCAAGTATTCGACCAGCGGGGGCGGCGCCCCCGAGCTGGAATCGCTACTCAATGACGCCGTTCGTCACGGGGCGCAGCGCTACGACGAGAGCGTCGCAGAACGGCGGAGCCACGGGCACGAGGTCGCCGACCTCGGCACCGCGGAGGTCGGCGCGATTGTCGAAGCCATCGGCGTGGGCGCGGTGAAGTACGCCGACCTGTGCCAGAGCCGAACCACCGACTACGTGTTCGACCTCGAAAAGATGACCGCGACAAACGGCAACACGGCGACGTACATGCAGTACGCTTACGCCCGCTGCCGCGCGATCTTCCGCAGGGGCGAAGAAGACGAAACGCGGTTCCGCACGGCGCCGCCGGCGGTGGTGCTGTCGCACCCGGGCGAACGGGCGCTCGTGCTACAGTTGCTGCGGTTCCCGGAA
>DASWYH010000763.1:0-4771 GCA_036405095.1 Gemmata sp.
TAGCCGATCAGCATCAGCCGCAGGTATTGCGCGTCGGGCATCGGGACCCAGAGGACAGAAACGGCCGCGCTCACACCATGCGCAGCAGGAAGGGCACTTCCGCAAGAACGTGCAGCATCGCCACCGTGAAGTACACGCGCCGGGTCGTTTCGTAGTCGATGCCGAAGCACACCCACAGCACCACCACCACCGACAGCCCGAACAGCAGGATCGCGGCCACGGCGCGCGCCGAGCGCCGGCCGCGGCGGGCCGCCGGGATCGCCTTCAGTTGCCACGGGCGCGAGCGCAGACCGATCAGCGGGATGAGCAGCACCCACACGCCGTAATGAACCATTTCGAGGAACGTGTGCGCGGCAACCAGGAAGTGCGGCGACACGTCGGGCAGCGCCCACGCGCCGGAGTGGTCCGTGAGCGCGCCCGCGCTCAGCGCTTTGGGGGCGAACGCGAGTGTGAGTTGATCGGTGCCCGGTAGCTCCGACGAATCCTTGAACTGCCACCACAGGGCTAGAAGGAGCAGCGGCACACACAGCGCCGCGCACCGGTACGCGCGCCGCCAGGTCGGGTGCGAGCGGGTCAACTCGCGGTCCAGGAGCCACAGCGCCATGACCGGGTGCAGGTACACCAGCGCGATCGGCAGCGCGAACGGGTTCAACCACGCCCCCGCGCACAGGAGACACGCCAGCGGCCACACCCAGCCCCCGTCGAACCGCGGGTTCGTGTGGGACCGCATCCACACCAGCAGCGCGACCCAGCCCAGGAACGCGGTACACCAGCCCGCGTACAGTTCCGGCCCGACGGGGCCCTCCGCCGATCGTGAGATCAGGAAGGGGAGCGCGGCATAGGCGCCGCTCAGCCCAACGATTCCGAGAGCGGAAGCGAGGAAGAAGCCCCACAGCTTCCCGGCGCGGGCCGGCAACCGGCCGAGCGCGTACCGCGCCTCGAACCAGTTGTGCGGGCCGGCGAACAGAAACACGGTGGCAAACGCGAACCCGAGCGGCAGCGCCCCCGACAGCACCGCAGCGCCGGCGGCGAGCGCAACGAACCCGAGCGCGAACGGCAGCCCCAGGTTCCGGGCCGCGGGCTCGGAGCGCGAAAGCGGAACTACGGCGGACATGTGCCGAGCCCCCGCGGTTCCGCCCGGCGGCGCGAGCGCACGAGCCACAAGCCCGCGAGCGCCAGCCCGATTGCTGTTGCCGTACCCGCCACGACGGGAGCCGTGACCGCGCCCGGCGGCGGCGGTGGGGGCGGCGGGGGTGGGCGCGGCACGTCGGCACGCACCGGCGCGCCGAGCAGCAAGAGAAGGAGGGCCGAGAGAACGAGCGACTTCATGTGGGCCTCAAAAGGACAGGTTCGTTGGCCGTCTCCAGGGGCGTGCCCGGAGCCAATTGCGCCCGCTTCGTCGTTTCGTCAGAGTGTCAAAGAGGGTCACACGCGTCCGCTGATGACGGTGCCGTTAGGAAAAGCGCTATTCTCGCCCGCTCCGGGCACGAGACACGCTTTTAGAACGAGCCGCGCCCGCCGGGGGAGCGGAAAATACCCCGGCGGGCGCGACTGAAGGCAACACCCGCCTCCCAGAACGCGCCGACGCCTACGGCAGCTCCAGGACGTAAGCGGTGCCGTCGGCGTTTGCGGTCACCAGCGCCTTGCCGTCCGGCGTGTAGGCGGCCCCGTTGATCGTCACCGGCACCACCCACGACCGCACCTCTTCCACCTTCTTGTCGTTGAAGCTGGTCAGCGACCACGCCTTGATTTCGCGGTCGCTGCTGATCGTGACAAAGGTCGTCCCCCTGGGCGAAACGAGCAGCGCCCGCACGCCGGCCTTGTGCGCCTTGCCGTCCGCGAGCACCTCCCGCTTGGCGACGTCGGCCACCTTGATCGTGCCCTCGTCGTCGACCGCGACGATGAGCTTCTTGTCCGCGGTGACGCCGAGGTCCGTGAAGCTGCGCTGGAACAGCGGCCAGTCCCCGCCCAGGCGCTCCTGCTTGTCCAGGTCGAAGATGCGGACCGTGCCCGACTCGTCGCCGGCGACCGCCCAGGCGAGGTCGGTGGTGAACGTCGCGGAGCGCACGTTCCGCCCCTTATCGGGGGTCGAGGAGAGCAGCTTGCCCTTCGCGTCGTAAACCTCATACGCATTGTTCTTCACCGTGTCCCCGACCGCCTGGCGCGAGGCCCACACCCCGAGCTTGGTGGCGTCGGCCGAGGGGATCACCGTGTACACCTCGCCGGTGCCCACGGGCGCGGAGCGGGGCGGAGCGATGTTCCAGAAGTGCAGCCGCCCGGCGTCGCGGGTGGGCAGGCTCCCGCCCATCACGACCCCGTCGTTACCGAGGAACGAGACCGCGAACGGGGTGTCCGCGTTGCCCACGAGCGTCCCCACCTCTTTGCCGGTCGCGATGTCCCAGATCTTGATCGTCTGGTCGACCGAGGCCGTCGCGACCAGCTTCCCGTTGGGGCTGACGGCCACGGCGTTGACCGCGAGCACGTGCCCGCCGGCCGCGTTCGCCCCGTCCAGCGGGGGCAGCTCGAAGATGCGGAGCGCGTTGTCCTTCTCGGCCGCCACCGAGACGAGGAACTGGCCGTTGGGCGAGAACGCCACGGCGGTGACCCAGTCCGTGTGCCCGCGGAGCCCCCGGGTCTCGCTCTTGGTCTGGATGTCCCACACGCGAACAATCGCGTCGGCGCCGGCGGTGGCCACGTACCGCCCGTCGGGGCTGAACGCGACGGCCGAGAGCGGCGCGGCCGCGGCCCCGGTCGAGGTGACCTGCCCCTCGAACCGCACGAGCTGCGCGAGCGCGCCGTCCTCCCCCACCGACCACACCCGGAGGGCGCCGTCCCCGCCGACGGTCGCGAGCCGGTTCCCGTCCGGGCTGAATGCGACGCACGTGGTCCCGGCGGTGTGCGCCGGCAGCGCGGCCAGCTCGCGCGGCGCGGCCCCGGTCACGTCGAGCACCGCCAGCCCGCCGTCCGCGATGCCCACCGCGACCTGTTTCCCGCCCTTGCGCACCGCGACCGCGCACGCGGCCTTCCGGGAGCCCCACTTCCACAGCTCCTTCCCGGTCCCGGGGTCGAACCCGCGGACGGTCGCGTCCGCCGAGCCCGAAACGACGAGCTGGCCGTCGTCCGAGGCGCCCACGGCGAGCACCGCGAGCGCGTGCCCGGTCAGCTCCTTGAGCACCTTCTTCGCGGCCAGGTCCCACACCCGCACGGCCCTGTTGCCGCCGGCGGCCACCAGCCGGTTGCTGTCGGGGAGGAACGCCAGCGAGGTCATCGCCGCGCCCGCGTCGAGGGTCGCTTCGAGCTTCCCGGTCTCCAGCGCGTACACGCGGATGGCCCTGTCCGCGCCGGCCGCCGCGACCCACTTGCCGTTCGGGGACACGGCCACCGACCAGAGCGACTCCTTCGAGTCGGTCAGCGCCTTGTGCTCGTCAACGGTGTTCAGATCCCACACGCGAACGGCGCCGTCGTCGGACGCGGACGCGACCTGCCGGCTGTCGCCGCGCACCGCGACCGCGGTGACCTTGGTCATGTGCCCCTGGAACGACCGGAGCTGCTTCCCGCTGGCCACGTCCCACACGCGCACGGTCCGGTCGTCGCCGCTGGTCGCGAGGAGCTTGCCGTCGGTCGTGAGCGCCAGCCCCGTAACCGGCCCGCTGTGCCCGACGAAGTCGCGGAGCTTGGTCGCGGTGTTCGCCACGCTCTTGCCGTCGGGGTCCGGGCCGGCGGTGAGCCGGGCTTTACCGTCGCGCCCGCACGTGAAGACGCTCCCGCTGTCCGCGGCGAACGCGACGCCCATGATCTCGCCCAGGTCGCCGCCCTGGACGCTCATCGCGAGCTGGTTGCCGTTCCCCTCCGGGACGTACACCGCGACCTGCGAGTTGCTGTCGCCGAGCGCGACCAGCTTCCCGTTGGGCGAAAACGCGACCCGCTCGATGCGGGCGTTGCGCGAGTTGCTCTTGAAGACCTCCTTGCCGGTGCCGGACTCGACCACCCGGAGGATGCCGTCGTCGGCGCCGACCGCGAGCAGCCGCCCGTCGGGGCTGAACGCGAGCGCCTTGATGGGCTTGTCGGTCTTCCCGAGGTGGACGAGCACCTTGATGAGTTTGCCGGTCGCCGGGTCCCAGGTGTGGATCTGGTTCCCGCTCGCGGACGCGACCACCTTTTCCTTCGGGTGGAACGCGACGTCGGTCGCCCCGAGGACGTTGGTTCCGGTTTTCGTAGGGTCGTCGGTCTGATCGACGTGCCCGCGGTAGGTGACCACCTCGCGCCCGTTCCCGAGGTCCCAGATTTTGACGGTAAAGTCCCGGCTCGCCGATGCGAGCTGCCCTTCCGGGCCATACGCGAGCGCGTTGACCCGGTCCGCGTGGCGCATCCGGGCCTCGCCCAGCACCCGCGTCACGTGCGGCGGCAGCCCCGGCGGCAGGTAGGGGAGCTGCCAGCGGGCGTCGCGGATGTGGCGCAGCGCGGCTCTGAAGCTGTCGCCCTTCGCGGCCTCGTCGGCCCGCTTGATGAGGTCATCGGCTTTGGCGAGCGTGTCCGCCGGGAACCTGGCTCTGACGGCCTGCTCGCGCTCGGTCTGGAACTTCTCGCGGAGCGCCTTCACATCGTCCGCGGTGGGCGCCGGCGCGGGGGGCTGTGCGCCCGCGAACGGGAGCGCGGCGCCGATCGACAGGAGCGTCAGCACGACGGGCCGGAGAACGGGAACCATGTGGCGGCCTCACACGCAGAGCGTCTGAAATCAAGTGCTTGCACGGAACACGACCAGTATACACAG
>DASWYH010000764.1:0-3622 GCA_036405095.1 Gemmata sp.
CGCAAGGGCGGGGGGGGGCGAGTGCCGATGCCGGAACCCGCGTTACACACAGGCGCTCTTGAAAGCCGGAGTTTCACTGGCACCGAACGCCTAAAGCGGGTATCCTTCACTTTACCCGCCACCCACCCGATCACTTTTCACACCATGCGGCTCCTCACGCTCACCGCCCTCGTGTTCCCGACCCTGTGCGCGGCCCCGCTCCGCGCCGCCGACGGCGTCACCGCGTTCCCCCCGGCGCTCGCACTCGAAGGCGGCGCCGCGCGGCAACAGCTCGTCATCACCGAAACGAAGGCCGCGAAGCTCCTCGACCGCACCGCCGAGGCGACGTACACGAGCAGCCCCCCCGGCGTGGTGACGGTCAGCGCGACGGGTGTGGTTACGCCCGTCGCCGACGGCCGCGCGGTCATTACCGCGACCACACGCGCGGGGGCGGTGCGCGTGCCGGTGATGGTCAAGAACACCGCGGCCGATTCGCCGGCGACCTTCGAGAACGATGTGCAACCGCTCTTGACGCGGTACGGGTGCAACGCCGGCCCCTGTCACGGCAAGGCGCGGGGGCAGAACGGGTTCCAGCTCTCCCTGCTCGCCTACGACAACGACTTCGACTACAGCGCCATCACCGCGGAGGCCCGCGGCCGGCGCGTGTTCCCGGCGAACCCTGCGTTCAGCCTCGTCCTGCGAAAAGCCACAGGGCTCACCCCGCACGGCGGCGGGAAGAAGATCGCCGCGGATAGCCCCGAGTTTCGCACGATCGAAAGGTGGATCGCGGCCGGCACCCCGCGCACGCCCGGCACCGCTCCGAAGCTCGAAAAGATCAGCGTGTTCCCCGAACAACGGCTCCTCGGGTTGAAGGCCGAACAGCAACTCGCGGTGACGGCCCACTACTCTGACGGCACCACCCGCGACGTCACCCACATGGCGCAGTTCTCTTCGAGTGAGAGCGTGTACGCCGCGGTGGACCCGCAGGGCAAGGTGAAGGCCGGCCCGATCCCGGGCGAAGCCACGATCATGGCGCGCTTCGCGGAGAAGTTCGCGGTCTGCGCGGTCCTGATCCCGCTCCCGACGGCCCCGGCCGCCGGGATGTATGAACAGCTCCCGCGCCACAACTTCATCGACCCGCTGGTTTGGAAGAAGCTCCAGCAACTGAACATCACGCCCTCGGAACGCGCGCCGGACGCGCAGTTCCACCGCCGGGCGTATCTCGATGTTATCGGCCGGTTGCCCACCCCCGATGAGACGCGCCGCTTCCTCGGCGACACCGACCCGAAGAAGCGCGAGAAGCTCCTCGACGCGCTTTTGGAGCGCCCGGAGTACGCGGACTTCTGGGCCAACAAGTGGACCGACCTGCTGCGCCCGAACCCGTACCACACGGGCATGAAGGCGACGTACAACCTCGACCAGTGGATCCGCAAGAGCTTCCGGGCCAACAAACCGTATGACGAGTTCGTCCGCGAGATCATAACGGCCAACGGGAGCACGTTCACCAACGGGGCGGCGGTGTTTTACCGCAACCGGCGCGATCCGGACGAACTCACCACGATGGTGAGCCAACTGTTCCTCGGGGTCCGGCTCGATTGTGCGAAGTGCCACCACCACCCGTTCGAGGTGTGGGGCCAGGACGATTTCTACAGCTTCGCGGCCTTTTTCGGGCGCATCGGCCGCAGCGGTACGGGGATCTCGGCGCCCATCAGCGGCGGCGAAGAAGCGGTCTTCCTGGGGCGCGGCGCCGGCCGGCGGGGCGGCAGCACCGTGAAGCACCCGCTGACCGGGAAGGAAATGACCCCGACGCCCCTTCTCGGCAAGCCGCTCGACCTCCCGCCCGAGCGCGACCCGCGCGCGGTTCTGGCCGAGTGGGTGACCGCCCCCGAGAACCCGTACTTCGCGAAGGTGATCGTGAACCGCGTGTGGGCCGACCTGATGGGCCGCGGGATCGTCGATCCGGTGGACGACTTGCGCGCGACGAACCCGCCGTCGAACCCGGAACTGCTCGACGCCCTCGCGAAGGACTTCCGCAACAACAAGTGCGACCTGAAAGCCCTGATCCGCACGATCTGCCTGAGCCACGCCTACCAACTTTCGACCGCTCCCAACGACCGCAACGCGAGCGACCTGCGCAACTACTCGCGCCACTACCGCCAGCGCCTGCGGGCCGAGGTGCTGCTCGACATGGTCAGCGACGTGACCGGCGTCCCCGAGAAGTTCGAGGCGATGCCCCCCGGATCGCGGGCTATTGAGGTGTGGACCGCCCGCTCGCAGTCGGTGTTTCTGGACAGCTTCGGGCGCCCGGACCCGAACCAGGACCCGCCGTGCGAGCGCACGTCCGACACCACGGTCGTCCAGGCGCTGCACCTGATGAACAGCCCGAACCTGTACAAGAAGGTAACGAGCGACGAGGGGCGCTGCGCGGAACTCGCGAAGAGCAAAAAGACACCGGCCGAGATCGTCGAAGAACTTTACCTGCTCGCGTTCTGCCGCCTGCCGACCGATGATGAACGGGAGAAAGCCACAAAACGGTTCGAGAAGCCCGGTGCAACGCGCCGCGGCGCGACCGAAGACCTGATGTGGGCGCTGATCAACACCCCGGAGTTCGTGTTCAACGATTGAGGCGCATGTGCCACGATACCGCCTGACTCGAATCGAACGCCCCCGTTGGGCCGACGTGCCGGATGTCTGGTTGCACGACACCCGGCTCGCGGACTACGAAACGACTCAGCGCCGCCGCTCGCGTTTGCTGGGAGCGGTTCACCGAGAGATAGAGAGATACCTGAACGATCCAAGATTAGTTTACGACGATCCGAAAGGCGACGGCTTCCCAAACCGCCAACGGATGACCGGCACCTACTACATCGGGAATGAAAGCTACGAAACAGCCAATGGCGGCATCCGAGTTTCGATGATGTGCCGCTGTTTGGGGAAGCCCTTGGCGCCTCGAATGCGACGCCCCGATGACTACTTGGGGTTACAAGTTTGGCTCCGGTGCGAACCACCGAATTGGACCTTCCGCGTATTCCGCAACACCGATTCTTCGGTAATTTGAGCCTGGAGAAGCAATGCCCCGCAACTGCAACGGCGTCTCCCGCCGCGACACGCTGCAACTCGGCCTCGGCGCGCTGCTCGGGGGCGGGTTGCTCACCGCCCTGCGCGCCCGCGGCACGGCGGCCGAAGCCGTACACGCGCCCGCGGCCAAAGCGAAGTCCTGCATCCTCATTTGGATGGACGGCGGGCCGACCCACTTCGAGACCTTCGACCCCAAGCCGGACGCGCCCGAAGAGTACCGCGGCGAGTTCAAAGCCATCCCGACCGCCGTTCCCGGGGTCCAGTTCTCCGAACACATGACGCGGCTCGCCAAGAGCCTCAACAAGTTCGCGATGATCCGCTCGATCCGGCACGAACAGGGCAACCACGGCGCCGGCAATCACTACATGATGACCGGCGCCCCCCCGCGCATCCCGGTCGGGTGCGGTGCGTTCGTCAGCTTCCACCCGAGCATGGGGTCGGTGGTCGCGCACGAGAAACCGCCGGCCGCGGCCGGGCTCCCGGCGTACTTCTCCCTCCCCTCCATGACCCGATCCGGCGGGCCGAACTTCCTCGGCGCCAAGTACGCGCCGTTCGTGGTCGGCGA
>DASWYH010000765.1:0-3517 GCA_036405095.1 Gemmata sp.
CGGGGCCGACCCCACCCATCCCCAGCGTGGCGTCGAGCGGGAGCCACTGGCCCTCCGCAAACACTTCGAACCACATGTGATACGCGAGGTACGGTTTGCCGTCCTTCGCGGGCGCGTACACCAGCCCCAGCACCGTGCGGGACGGCACCCCGACGGCCCGGCACATCGCCGCCGAGAGCATCGCGTACTCGGTACAGTCCCCGCTCAGCGTCTTCGCCACGTTGTCGGCGGTCGCCATCGCCTGCGAGAACTCGAACGCCTTCATGTTCCGGTGAACCCACTTCTCGACGGCAGCGGCTTTGTCCCAGTCGGTCGCGGTCGCCGGTAAGCCTTTTACGGCCGCCGCGGCATGACCTTTCACGCCATCGTTATCCCAGTTGATGAAATAGTTACTCGCGGTGAACTCTTTGCCCGGCGCGGGCGCCGCCCCCGCGCCCCGTACCGGTCCGTGAGCGGCCGACACGCTCAGCTCAAACGTCTTCGCTTTCGCGTCGAGGTTCTTGACCGACTGGCGCGCGTCCGCCGGGAACAGCGTACCGGGTTCGTCCTCCTTTGGGACCGATACCTTGTAGACGACGCTCTTACCCCCATGTATTCCAGGAATTTCGCGGTCCAGGCGAATGGATTGCGCGTTGAACAACTCGACGGGCCGCATCACGGCGGCGGTCGCCGCGGCCCGGGTGGTCCGCAGGAACGTGACTTTACCCCCGAACCCCGGAAAATCGAACTCCATTTTCAGCGGCTCGAACGTTTCGGCATCAACCCAGGTCGTCGCCGGCGGGAGCTTGAAGTTGCCCACCGGCACCATCTTCGCCACGTAACGCAAGAGCTTGCGCGGGGGCTCTTTGGCCCAGAGCGCGGCCGTTTCCTCGGCTTCGAGTGTGACGGTCATCTTCACGACGCGGTTGATGACCCCGATGTACGAGAGGTATTCGAACGATTCGCCGGTCTTGAGCCGTTTTTCTTTGAAGAGCGCCGGTTCGCGGACGCAACCGATCACCCCCTCGGGCCACGGGGTGTCGGACGCCCCCTTTGCGGCCCCTTCGCCGGTGACCTTCAGCGTTTTGTCTTCGACCACCCCGTTCAGAACGAGAGCCTGGTCGCGCCCGAGCCCCTGGCGCATCCCGGTGAGCAGGATGGTCCCGGCGGGACTTTCGACGGACGACTCTTCGCCCCACTGGCTCACCACCTGGCCGAATCGCGACACCGTGAAGTTCTGGTATTTGACCCCGACCAGGAGTTCGCGGTCGTTCTTCTTGGCCCTTTTCGCCCCCCACTGTACGTACCCGATCCGCCGGCCGTCCACACCCGCCGCGAACCAGTAGTCGAACACCGTATCGGCTTCGAGTTTCGGCGCCCCGGGTGAGGGAACCGCAAGTGACCCCGCCGGGGGCTGCACTTTGGTTGTGGGCTGGGCGGGGGCGACCAGCGTCGGCGTGAACAGGGGCGGCTTCCCGCCGGGGCGGATCACGAGGAACTTGGTTTCGTCGAAGCGGTCGCCCGACTCGCCCGGCCTTTGGGGCTTGATCACGATGTTGGGTTGCGCCAGCCCGGACGAACCGCAGAACCCGGTCGCGAGCGCACAGAGTAGCGAGAAGGTGAGCCGTTTCATGTGGTGCGTTCCCCGAGCCGGGCGCTCGACGGTGTTGAGGGTATCACAATCTCAATCGGATGCCGCGCCCGCGGCGTTAGCTACTTTTCGGCATTCGTGTTCCGCGGCGCCCCTTCTGTCGGCGCCGTCGCGCCAGTGCCACGATCATACACCAGTGCCCCAACCGGAACACCCGGAGTTCGCGCCAGTTTCGCGCGCGCTGGACTCCTGGCGCGCTATAATTCGGCCGGCAGGGACGCCAGCGACGCCGATTTGGGACTATGTTTGGGTTGCCCCGACCGCTTTACTCCCAAGACGCCGACCGCCACGACGCGACACCACTGATTCCGATTCTTGGGTTCATCACGAACCGTTGTCGCAGCGAGGTGTCCCCGTGACTCCTGAGCGGATGGCTACGCACCTGTCGGTAAATTCCTACGGCACGTTCCTTTTAACCGATGCCATTCGGCCGGGGGTCGGGTTACCGGTCCGCCCCCGCCAGGGGTACCGCGTTGAGGTGTACCGAGACCAGCGCGCGAAGCTCCGGCTCCCGATGCTGTCCGCCGCGGTGTCGGCGGAGCGCCTTTTCGACACGTTCCTCGCGCTGCTCGAACCGCTCGGCGAAGTGGTTCACGTGGTGTTGGAGAGCAGCCACGGTACCGCGGCCGATGTGCACCTCGATTTGCGGCGCGAGCACATCGATCGCTCGGTGCTCGCCAGCCACTTCTGCGATTTCGAGGAGCTGCTAACGCACGACGGTTGCACCGGGGTCGCGGTGCTGGCCGGCCGGCGGCCGATGGAGGTGCAGTTCGATGAGCACAAGTTGCTCCACGTGTACGCGCCGAACCTGAAGCCGTTCCGGCGGGTCCTGCGCGCCCACGGGGTGCGCCGCCGAACCGTGCTGCCGCTCATTTCCGAGGCGGAACACCTGCACCACACCACAGGGCACTTCGCGGACGACTTCCGCCAGCTCGCCCTGCGGGTCGGCGTGGGCGACTTCGACCGCGTTTTCAGCGACGAGCGCGAGTAGGCAACCTCACGTCGCGATCCCGGCGGCCGTGAGAAAATCAGTCGGCCGCTGGTACGCGTCTTTCGGGGTAATGTTGCTTGGGGCCGGTTTCGCGGTTGTGTGCCAACCGTGAGCGGCCCAATCGCGGAACTTGATAACATCCTTAACCAGCCCGCGAACCGTTCCGTGAACGTTCCCGTACAACTCCACCAACTCATCGAAAGTCCACCTCTTCGCCCGGCTCTCGACGCGGTCCCGGAGAGACTGGAGGAACGGCGCGTGGTCCGCAATCATCACCGGTAGCGAGTTCGTTGTGTGAGTGCGAAGCGTGCGTTCGAATACGGTTGCCAGGTCGAGCACCGTCAGCCGGTCGAGAACTTCTTTTGCGACCTCTACGGTCGCCTGTTTCTCACCCGCATCGAGATGAAACAGAGAGGTGTGTTTGCTCAAAAACGCGGCGCTGAGATTCGGATCGCTGGCGGCGCGCTGCGTCACCCGCATGCAATCGAGGGTGAGCTGATACCACGCCCAAACCGGGTCAAGCGGGCTAGCCATTGAGACACACCCGAGCCAGTTCCAGGAAGCTATCTTTGTCGAGTTGGTAGAACAAGTACGAGGCGCTTTCGGGGTACAACACGTTCGCTTGATAAACCCAGCCGCCCTCCGGTTCCAAACAGTAGAGGTAGATCGGCCCCCCCGGCCCGCGCAGGTCCACGCGCCCGACCGCCCTGTTTGTGGTTGCAGAAGGCGCGCGCTCGACCCAGGTCGGGTTCACGACCCAACCCGCGATCGGTTTGACCCACATGAACGAGGAGCGGTTCCGAATTTCGAGCGCGGGGAGCTTGTACCTCCCGCTACGTTCTTCGTTGAGTTCGACCTCTTCGTCCTTGATCGTCGCATCCGGTAAATCGGCGCAC